>NZ_JCACVY010000036.1:0-28966 GCF_058833935.1 Roseomonas sp. TS2
AGGAACCCCCGCCATGCAACTGCACGGTATCCATCACCTGACCGCCGTCTCGGCCGATGCCCGGGGCAACCACGCCTTCTACACCGGCCCCATGGGCATGCGGCTGGTGAAGAAGACGGTCAACCAGGACGACACCAGCGCCTACCACCTGTTCTATGCCGATGGCGAGGCGAGCCCCGGCACCGACCTCACCTTCTTCGACTGGCCGGTGGAGCGCGAGCGGCGCGGCACCGCCAGCGTCACCCGCACCGGGCTTCGGGTGGCAGGCGAGGCGGCCCTGGCCTGGTGGGCGGAGCGCCTGGCGGGGAACGGCGTGACCCCCGGCCCGCTGCGCGAGATCGACGGCCGCCTGCAACTCGATTTCGAGGATTTCGAGGGCCAGCGCCTGGCGCTGGTCGATGATGGCGGCGCCGGCGAGGCCCACCCCTGGGCGCGCAGCCCGGTGCCGGCGGAGATGCAGATCCGCGGCCTCGGCCCGATCACCATGAGCGTGGCCGACCTCGCCCATTCCGAGGCGTTCGCCACGGAGGTGATGGGCATGCGCCGCGTCCGCACCTACCAGTCTGACGACGCCGCCCCGGTGACGGTGCATGTCTTCGCGATGGGCGAGGGCGGCCCGGCGGCCGAGCTGCACATGCGGGAGGAGCCGAACCTGCCCCGCGCCCGCCAGGGTGCCGGCGCCGTGCACCATGTGGCCTTCCGCATCCCCGATGCCGATTACGGCGCCTGGGTGGACCGCTTCGACCGCTACCGCCTGCCCTCCAGCGGCCCGGTGGACCGCTACTACTTCCGCAGCCTCTACATCCGCGAGCCGGGCGGCATCCTCTACGAGATCGCGACCGACGGCCCCGGCTTCGACGCGGACGAGCCGAAGGAATCGCTCGGCGAGCGCCTGGCCCTGCCGCCCTTCCTGGAGCCGCGGCGCGCCGCCATCGAGCGGGGGCTGAAGCCGCTTTGAGCTGGCTGTCGCGCGGCACCGGCACGCATGCCGGCCTGCCCGTCGCCCTGGAGGGGGCGCCGCTGCACAGGGCCCGCGCGGCGGTGGTGCTGCTGCATGGCCGGGCGGGCAACCCATACGCCATCCTGCGCCACGCGCGGGTGCTGGGCCAGCCGGACCTCGCCCTGCTGGCGCCGCAGGCGGAGGGGCGCAGCTGGTATCCCGCCCGCTTCGTCCGCCCCCTGGCGGAGAATGCGGCGCATCTGGACTCCGCCTTCTCCGTGGTGGATGGGCTGATCGCCGCGGCCGGCCTGCCCCCGGAGCGTGTGGCGCTGATGGGCTTCTCGCAGGGCGCCTGCGTCTCGCTGGAATATGTGGTGCGGCGCCGCCCGCGGCTGGGCGCCGTGATCGCGCTGAGCGGCGGGCTGATGGGTGCGGCGCCGCCCGACCCGGCGCCGGAGCCCGGCCTGGCCGGCCTGCCGGTGCTGCTCGCCGGCGGCAGGGAGGACCGGCAGATCCCGCTCGCCCGCGTGCTGGAGACGGAGGATGCGCTGGGCCGCCTCGGCGCCGACGTGACCCTGCATCTCCGGGATGGCGACCTGCACGGCGTGACGGAGGCGGAGCGCCGCCTCGCCGCCATCCTGCTGGCCCGACTGGGCACGGCGCCGGCTGGCGCCTAGCGCGGCGGAGCGCCTGAGGGCGGGGGCCGGGTTGGGCCCCGGCCATCAGCCGCCGAAGCGGTCGGACCAGGCGGGCTGCGCCCCCGCCCAGGGCAGCGCCGTGGCGGCATGCACGCCGCGCGCGATGGCCCGCGCCATCACCTGCGTCGCCAGATGGCCGAGCGCGGTGAGGTCGGCGCCCGGCTTCGCGCCCGTGGCGGCGGCGAAAATCGTGTCGCCGTCATTGGGGGCATGCGCCGGCAGCACGGCGCGCGCCAGCCCGTCATCGGCCATGATGGCGAGGCGCTTCGCCTGCGCCTTGCTCAGCGCCGCGTCGGTGACGACCAGGCCGATGGTGGTGGCGCTGGGCGCGCCGCCCTTCAGCCGGGGGGCGAGATCCGCCGGCATGAAGCGCGGCGGCAGGCCCAGGCCGCCGAACTCCGCCCCCTGCTCGAAGGGCGCGGCCCAGAAATGCGGCCCGTCCCCCACCAGCGGCGAGCCGACCGCGTTGACCGCCACGATGGCCGCGACCCGGTGCCCGCTGGCGGTGACGCCGCTGGCCGAGCCCAGCCCGCCCTTCACCGTGGCGGTGGTGGCGCCCGTGCCGGCGCCGACGCTGCCCAGCGCGAAGGCCCCCGGCGCCGCGTCGCGCGCCGCCGCGTAGCCCAGCTCGCGATAGGGCGGGAAGCGGCCCCAATCCTTGTCCCCGCCATTCAGCAGGTCGAACAGGATGGCCTGGGGTGCCAGCGGAATGGGCATCCTGGCGAAAACCTGGCCGCGCCCCTGCTCGCGCAGCCAGGCCTGCACCCCGCCCCCCGCGTCCAGCCCGAAGGTGGAGCCGCCGGAGAGCACGATGGCGTCCACCCGGTCGAGCGTGGCGTCGCTGTCGAGCAGGGCGGTGTCCCGCGTGCCGGGGGCGCCGCCGCTGATTCGCACGGCGGCGACCGCCGGGGTATCGAACAGCACCACCGTGACGCCCGAGCCGAGCCGCAGGTCGGTGGCATGGCCGACGGCGAGGCCGGGGATGTCGGTCAGCAGGTTCAGGGCCGGGGCGGTCATGCCGGCATGATGCCGCCGGCCACGCCGCTTGCAAACCGGCACGGCAATTGCGAGACCCGGCGGCCATGGCCGGCGCCGGCCGCGCCGCCCTCGACGCGGGCGGCCGGCACGGGCAATTTACGGCCCGGAGGTTCCACCGCATGCTTCTGCCCGCTCCCCGCACCCTGCTGTTCCGCACCGCGATCGGCGCGGCCTTCCTGCTGATGCTGGCGCCGGTCGCGATGGTGATGGTCATCAGCGTGTTCCGGCAGGAGATCGTCAGCTTCCCGCCGCCCGGCCTGACGCTGGAATGGTACGTGAACGCCTGGGCGCGGCAGGAATTCGCGCGCGGCTTCGTCACCAGCCTGCAGGTGGCGCTGCTGGCCACGGCCATCGGCGTGCCGCTGGGCACGGCGGCGGCGCTGGCCCTGCAGCGCAGCGCCATCCGCGGCAAGGGCGCGCTGAACACGCTGCTGCTGGGGCCGCTGGCCGTGCCCGGCGTGGTGGCGGGCACCGCGCTCTACATGTTCTACCTGCGCGCCGAGTTCTGGCTGGACCGGGACCTGACGGCGACGCTGGAGGGGCTGGTCGCCGCGCATGTGCTGCTGACCATTCCCTGGACGGTGCGGCTGGTCTCGGCCAGCCTGCAGGGGCTGGACCGCGCGGCGGAGGAGGCGGCGGCCAATCTCGGCGCCCGGCCGCTCACCGTGTTCCGCCGCGTGACGCTGCCCATGCTGCGCCCCGGCATCGTCGCCGCCGCGCTGTTCTCCTTCATCCAGAGCTTCGAGAATCTGGAGCTGACGCTGCTGCTGGTGGGGCCGGGGCGCACCACCCTGCCGGTGGCCATGCTGAGCTACCTGGAATTCCGCATCGACCCGACGCTCGCCGCCGTCGCCACGGTGCAGATCGTGCTGGTGGCCGGGCTGATGCTCATCACCGACCGCTTCGTGAAACTGTCGAGGGTTGTCTGACCGTGCCACACCGGACTGAGGACGAGAGCTGATGGGCAGCCTGGTGCTGGAGGCGCTGAGCAAGCGCTATGGCTCCTCCACCGCGGTGGAGCGGGTCGACCTGGAGGTGACGCAGGGCGAGATGGTGGCGCTGCTCGGCCCCTCCGGCTGCGGCAAGACCACCACGCTGCGCATGGTGGCGGGCTTCATCCCGCCCACCGCCGGCCGCGTCATCATCGGCGGCCAGGACGTGACGCACACGCCGCCCTATGCACGCGACACGGGCATGGTGTTCCAGTCCTACGCGCTGTTCCCGCATATGAGCGTGGCGCAGAACGTCGCCTTCGGGCTGGAGATGCGGAAGGTCGGCCGCGCCGAGCGCGACGCCCGCGTGATGGAGGCGCTGCGCCTGGTGCGGCTCGACCATCTGGCGGACCGGCTGCCGCGCCAGCTTTCGGGCGGCCAGCAGCAGCGCGTGGCGCTGGCCCGCGCCCTGGTGGTGAACCCGGCCGTGTTCCTGCTCGACGAGCCGCTCTCCAACCTCGACGCCAAGCTGCGCGGCGAGGTGCGGATGGAGATCCGTGCGCTGCAGCAGCGCCTGGGCCTGACCACCCTGATCGTGACGCACGACCAGGAGGAGGCGCTGACCATGGCCGACCGGCTGGTGGTGATGGAGCGCGGCCGGGTGCGGCAGGTGGGCACCGCCGAGGAGCTCTACGAGCACCCGGCCGACCCCTTCGTGGCCGGCTTCGTCGGCCGCTGCAACCTGATCCCCGGGCGGCTGGAGGCGGCGGACGCCTTCCGCGCCGAGAGCGGCGCGCTGCTCCATTGCGACAGCGGTGCCGCCCCCGGCCCCGCCCCCACCGGCGCGGCGCTGCTGGCGCTGCGGCCGGAGCGGATCGGGCTGACGCCGGACCCGGCGGGGCGCGCGCGCATCACCGCCGTCACCTATCTCGGCGCGCAGACCGAGTACCATGTGGAGCAGGACGGCACGGCGCTGCTGGTGGCCCGCCCGACCGCGCCGCTCGGCGACCCGCTGCGGCGGCTTGCGGTGGGGGATGCGGTGGTGCTCAGCTGGGATGCCGCCGCCGCGCGGCTGCTGCCCGCCGAATGACGACGACGATGCCCAGGAACAACGGGAGACAAGGCATGACGACAACCCGCCGCGCGGCGCTGACCGGCAGCGCCGCCGCCCTCGCATCCCTCACCGCCGGCCTGCCCGGCCTGGCCCGCGCCCAGTCGAAGCAGGTGGTGGTCGGCACCTGGGGCGGCGACTATGGCGAGCTGCTGCGCCAGAACATCGACCAGCCCCTGGTGGTGCCGCAGGGCATCGAGGTGCTGCAGGACATCGCGGTGGCCGACCCGCGCAAGACCAAGCTGCTGGCCGAGCGCCAGGCCCGCCGCGGCACCTACGACATCGCCTGCCTGTCGGACACCGACATGCACATGGTGGCGGCGCAGAACGTGTTCGAGCCGCTGGAGATGGGCAAGCTGAAGCGCGGCTCCGCCATCCTGCCGGCGCTGGCCAAGCCCTATGCGGTGCCGCACATCTATTCGGCGCTGGTGCTGCTCTACAACCCGAGCAAGGTGACCACGCCGCCCACCGGCTTCGCCGACATGTGGGACCCGAAGTACCGCGGCCGCGTCGGCTTCTCGGACATCCTCTACAGCACCAACACCTTCTCCGCCGCCATGGCCGGCGGCGGCAGCTTCAGCGACTACGAGCCCGCCAAGAAGAAGCTGATGGAGATGCGCTCGCTCGATGCCCGCATCTACCCCTCGAACGAGGCGCTGGCCGGCGCCCTGAAGTCCGAGGAGGTGTGGCTGACGCCGATGTGGCTGGCGCGCGGCTTCATGTGGCAGAAGGCCGGCATCCCGGTGAAGCATGTGGTGCCGAAGGAGGGCGCCTACGCCATCGTCTTCGAGGCGGCGATCCCGAAGAACAGCCGCAACAAGGACAACGCCTACACCTATCTGGACGCGATGCTGCAGCCCTCCGCCCAGGCCGCCTTCGCCGACCGCATGGGCTACCTGCCCACGGTGAAGGACGCGCCGCTGCCGGCCGCGATCGCCCAGCAGATCAGCCTTAGCGAGGCCGAGCAGGAGCGCCTGCGCGCGCCGGACTACGACTACCTGCTGAAGTCGCACAGCGAGATCCTGGATTTCTGGAACAAGCAGTTCAAGGCGTAACCGATGGCCGCGCTCGTCCTTCCCGCCGGGTTGCTGGTGGTCATGCTGCTGGTGGCGCCGATGGCGCTGCTGGCGCGCATCTCGCTCAACCGCTTCAGCCCGACCGAACTGATGGTGGAGGCGACGACCGCGGAGAACTACTGGCGCGCGGTGCAGGACCCCTACTACCAGCAGGTGCTCGGCACCACGCTGGGCGTGGCGCTGGGCTGCACCGTGCTGGCCCTCGCCCTCGGCTTCCCCGCCGCCTACTGGCTGGCGCGGATGGAAAGCCGCTGGAAGAGCCTCGCCACCATCCTCGTGCTGTTCCCGCTGCTGGTGGGCAACGTCGTCCGCTCGGCCGGGTGGATGGCGCTGCTCGGCAATGAGGGCGCCATCAACGCGGCGCTGATGGGGGCCGGCATCACCGGCGGGCCGCTGCCGCTGCTCTACAATGGCGGCGCGGTGGTGGTGGGCATCGTCGCCGTGGTGCTGCCCTACATGATCCTGACGCTGGCCGCCGTCATCGAGGGCATCCCGCGCCAGGCGGAGGAGGCGGCGGCCAATCTCGGCGGCCGGCCGATGACGGTGTTCCGCCGCGTCGTGCTGCCGCTGGCGCTGCCGGGCGTGGTGGCGGGCTCGGTGCTGGTGTTCATCCTGTGCATGAACGCCTACGCCACGCCCGTGCTGCTCGGCGGGCCGCAGTTCAAGATGATGGCGCCCGCCGTCTACGACCAGTTCGTGCGCGGCAACAACTGGCCCTTCGGCGCGGCGCTGGCCTTCATCCTGCTCGCGGTGACCCTGGTGCTGACGGTGGTCGGCAGCACCCTGCTCGGCCGCCGCTACCGCGCGGCGTGACGCCCACAGCCTGGAAGGAAACGCCAACCATGGCGGAGATGACGAATGTCGGTGAGGAAATCACCGGGCGCAACCTGAAGATGGGCATGCCGCCGGTCCCGGCGGCGACGTCGCGCGACCGCGGGCAGGGGCCCTATGGACGGCTCGTGCTGCGCGGCGCCACCATCATCGACGGCACCGGCGCGCCACCCTGGGGGCCGGCCGACATCGTCATCGAGCGCGACCGCATCGCCGCCATCGTCGCGGTCGGCGTGCCGGGCAAGCCGATCAGCCCCTCCCGCCGCCCGCCCGAGGGCGAGGTGGAGATCGACTGCCACGGCAAGTTCGTGACGCCGGGCATGATCGACTGCCACACCCACACCGGCGTGCCCTACCACGCGCTGCACGGCACGCCGGCGCCGGCGGACTACGTGTACAAGCTGTGGCTGGCGCATGGCGTCACCACCATCCGCGAGATGGGCAGCTTCAGCGGGCTCGGCTGGATGCTGGAGCAGAAGGCGGCCTCGGCGGCCAACCGCATCGCCGCGCCCAACATCGTCGCGCATTCCTACTTCCCCGCCGTCAACGACATGCTCAAGACCATCCACACGCCGGAGGAGGGGCGCGCCTGGCTGCGCCGCCTGGCCGAGCGTGGCGCGGATGGCGTGAAGTTCTTCGGCGCGCCGCCCGCGATTATGAAGGCGGCGCTGGAGGAGTGCCGCAGCCTCGGCCTGCGCAGCGGCTGCCACCATGCCCAACAGGCGGTGACGCGGATGAACGCGCTGACCACCGCCGAATGGGGCCTGACCAGCGCCGAGCACTATTACGGCCTGCCCGAGGCGCTCTACGACAACCGCATCGTCCAGAGCTACCCGAGCGGCTACAACTACAACGACGAATATTTCCGCTTCTCCTCCGCCGGCCAGACCTTCCAGCAGGCGGCCGAGCCCGGCAGCGCCAAGTGGAACGCGGTGATGCAGCGGTTCCTCGACCTCGACTTCACCTTCGTCCCCACCATGACGATCTACGACGCCAACCGCGATGTCATGCGCACCCGCCGCGCCGACTGGCACGATTCCTACACCTGGCCCAGCATGTGGCGCTTCTTCCAGCCCGCGCGCGGCGGCCACGGCTCCTACTGGTTCCGCTGGACCATCGGCAACGAGGTGGACTGGAAGACCCACTACAAGCTCTGGATGGCCTTCCTCAACGAGTACAAGAACCGTGGCGGGCGGGTCTGCACCGGCAGCGATTCCGGCTTCATCTTCCAGACCTTCGGCTTCGGCTATGTGCGGGAACTGGAGCTGCTGCAGGAGGCGGGCTTCAACCCGCTGGAGGTGCTGCGCTCGGCCACGCTGCAGGGCGCCGAGCTGCTCGGCATCGATGGCGAGACGGGCAGCGTCGAGGTCGGCAAGCGCGCCGACCTGCTGGTGCTGGACGAGAACCCGCTGGAGGACTTCAAGCTGCTCTACGGCACCGGCGCGCTGCGGCTGAACGACGCGACCGGCCAGCCCGAATGGCGCCAGGCGCTGCGCCACACCATCCGCGCCGGTCTGGTGCTGGACGTGCCGGAGCTGCTGGCCGATCTGCGCCGCATGGTGGCCGACCAGAAGGCGGTGGAGGCGGAGGCGGCGAAGGCGCCCACGCCCGCATGAGGGAGGCGGAGGACGCGCCGGCGGAGTTCATCCTGCTCGCCGGCTTCCTCGGCAGCGGCAAGACCACGCTGCTGACCGAGTGGCTGCGCCTGCCGGAGGCGGCGGACACGGCGGTGATCGTCAACGAGGCGGGGCAGATCGACGTCGATGGCGCGGTGATCGCGGCGGAGGGCACGCTGCCGCTGGCGCTGCTGAGCAATGGCTGCGTCTGCTGCTCGCTGACCAACGACCTCGTCTTCACCGTGGAGAACCTGCTGCGCCAGCGGCAGGAGGCGGGGGGCGCGCCCTTCCGCCGCATCATCCTGGAATGCAGCGGCCTGTCGAGGCCGGGGCCGATCCTGCGCTCGCTGGGGCCGCTCGCACCGCACGGGCTGCGGGTGCGGGTGGTGGCCACCTGCGACGCCGCCCAGGCCGCCGAGCGCGCCGCGCATTTCGAGGAGTTCGCCGCCCAGATCGCCGCCGCCGACACGGTGGTCTTCACCAAGCTGGACCAGACTGCGCCCGAGGCCGCCCTGGCCCTGGTGGAATCGATCAACCCGCTGGCCACGACCGTTCTGGAAGCGGACTGCGCGCGCCGGGCGCTGGCCGCCTTCACCGCCCCGCCCGGCCGCCCTTCCGCCCTGCCGGAGGGGGAGGCGGGCGCGCATCCCCGCGTCTCGGTGCTGCTGGCAAGGTTCACATCCGAGGCGAGCTGGGAGGACCGGATGGACTGGCTGGAGAACCTCGCCGCCTTCGCCGGGGACCGGCTGCTGCGGGTGAAGGGCTTCCTGCACCCGCCCGAGCAGCTCGGCTTGGCCGTGCTGGTGCAGGGCGTCGGCACGCTGTTCAGCCCGATGGTGCCGATGCCGCGCGGCCCGCGCACGCCCGAGGCGCTGGTGGTGATCCTGCGCGACCTGGAGCTGGAGGCGGTGCGGCAGATGACGCCCGATGCCCCTGCCTGGATCAGCCGCCTTTCCGGCAACCGCCTGCACTGCGCCGGCACGGACTGAACTTGCAGAAAAAAGATGGGGGTCTGGGGGAATTCCTTCCCCCAGCCTGCCTCAGGCCGCCTGCCGCACTTCCTGGAAGCTGCGCGCGAAATCCTGGCGCTCAGCCTCCGTCATATGCAGCCCGCGCTTGGTGCGGCGCCACAGGGCGTCCTCGGGCGTGCGCACCCATTCCTGGCGCACCATCCAGTCCAGCTCGCGCTCGGTGATGCCGCCGCCGAGGTCGCGGCCGAGGTCGGCGGCGCTTCGCGCCTGCCCCAGTACGGCATCCAGCTCGCCACCATAGCAGTGGAACAGCCGACGGAGCTGTGCCGCCGGCAGGAACGGGTAGCGCCGCGCCGCCTCGGCCAGGAACTCGGCGCTGGAGCGGCCGCCGAGGTCGCCGCCCGGCAGGGTGGCGCCCGCCGTCCAGGCCGCCCCCGCATGGCCGAGCGCCGTGGCGATCTGCCCCGCCGCATCCTCGGCGAGGCGGCGGTAGGTGGTGATCTTGCCACCGAAGACGGAGAGCAGCGGCGCGCCGTCCGTGTTCATCTTGAGCACGTAGTCGCGCGTCACGGCGGAGGGGTTCTCGGCGCCGTCATCATGCAGCGGCCGCACGCCCGAGTAGCTCCAGACGATGTCCGAGGGCGAGACGGGGCGGCGGAACTGGCGGGAGACGGCGCGGCAGAGATAGGCGGCCTCCTCCGGCGTGCAGCGCGGCGCGCCGGCATCGGCGTCGTGCGGCACGTCGGTGGTGCCGATCAGGGTGAAGCGGCCCTCGTAGGGGATGACGAAGACCACGCGGCGGTCGTCATTCTGCAGGATGTAGGCCTGGTCGCCCTCGTAGAGCGCGGGCACCACGATGTGGCTGCCGCGCACGAGGCGGATGCGGTCCTTCGCCGCCACGCCCGTCTCGCCCAGCGCCTGCATCACCCACGGCCCGGCCGCGTTGGCGATGGCACGGGCGCGCACGGTGCGTACCTCGCCGCCCTCCTCGCGCAGCGTGGCGGTCCAGCCCTGGGCATCGCGCTTCGCGCCGGTGAAGGCGGTGCGCACCAGGATGGTGGCGCCGCGCGCCGCAGCGTCCCGCGCGTTGAGGATGACGAGGCGCGCATCCTCCACCCAGGCATCGGAATAGGCGAAGCCGTGGCGGGACTCACCGTTCAGCGGCGCGCCCCAGGGATGGGTTCGGAAATCCAGCGCCTCGCTCGCCGGCAGGGTCACGCGCCGGGCGAGGTTGTCGTAGAGGAAGAGGCCGGCGCGCAGCATCCAGCGCGGGCGCATCCCCGCGAGGTGCGGCAGCACGAAGCGCATCGGCCAGACGATGTGCGGGGCGAGGCGCAGCAGCACCTCGCGCTCGCCCAGCGCCTCGCGCACCAGGCGGAACTCGTAGTGCTCCAGGTAGCGCAGGCCGCCATGCACAAGCTTGGAGGAGGCGGAGGAGGTGGCGCCGCCCAGGTCGCCGCGCTCGGCGAGCAGGACGGAGAGCCCCCGCCCCGCCGCGTCGCGCGCGATGCCGGCGCCATTGGCGCCGCCGCCGATCACCAGCAGATCGACATGGTCGGTGGTCATCAGAGAAGCCTCGAACGGAGACGGGTGACGATGATCTCGGCGATCAGCACCACGGCCAGGATCGCCAGCAGCACGGTGGAGACGCGGTCCCACTGGAAGAAGTTGATGGCGTCGTCCAGCACCAGGCCGATGCCGCCGGCGCCGACCAGCCCCAGCACGGCGCTCTCGCGCACGTTGATGTCCCAGCGGAACAGGGCGATGCCCCAGAAGGCCGGCTGCACCTGGGGCCAGACGCCCTTCAGCATCTCGGCGCCCCAGGAGGCACCGGCGGCGCGCAGCGCCTCGCGCGGGCCGTGGTTGGTCTCCTCCAGCGCCTCGGAGAGCAGCTTGCCGACGAAGCCCACCGAGCGGAAGGCGATGGCGAAGACGCCCGCCGCCGCGCCGGGGCCGAAGATGGCGACGAAGAGCAGCGCCCAGACCAGGGAGTTGACCGAGCGCGAGGCCACCAGGCTGAACTGCGCCACCACGTTGAGCGGCTTGATCGGGCAGATGTTGCGCGCCGCCATCAGCGCCAGCGGCACGGCGAGGATGAAGCAGAACAGCGTGCCGAGAGTCGCGATGTGCAGCGTCTCGATCAGCGCGTTGTGCACCTCGGGGTAGTAGTGCGCGACATTGGGCGGCCACATGCGGATCAGCAGGTCGGCCATCTGCTCCGGCGCGTCGGCCAGGAACTCGGGGATGATGTCGATGCTGCGCACCGCCCAGACGATGGCGGCGACGCAGACCAGCCACACCGCGAAGCGCGAGAGCCGCTGGCCCGGTGTGTGGCGCGTCCATTCACGCCGCAGCGGCGCCATCGGGTCGCCGAAGGAGGGGGAGGTCATGCTGTTCATCGCAGGGCGGCCCGGACGCGGCCGGAGATGATCTCGGCCAGGAAGATGAGGGCGATGATGGAGAGCAGGATGGCGGCGACGAAGTCGTAGTCGAAGCGCTTGAACGCCGCGAACAGCGTGCCGCCGATGCCGCCCGCGCCGACGATGCCGACCAGGGTGGAGTTCCGCAGGTTGCTGTCGAGCTGGTAGAGGCAGAAGCCGATGAAGCGTGAGGCCACCTGCGGCAGCACCGCATAGGCCAGCACCTTCATCACGCCGGCGCCCGTGGCGCGGATCGCCTCCACCTGCTTCATCGAGATCTCCTCGATCGCCTCGGCGAAGAGCTTGGCGATGAAGCCGACCGAGGCCACCACCAGCGCCGCCGTGCCGGCCAGCGCGCCGAAGCCGATCGCCTTGACGAAGAGGATGGCGACGATGACGTAGTGCAGCGAGCGGCAGACGGCGATCACCGCGCGCACCGGCCCCGAGATCCACCAGGGCGAGAGGTTGCGCGCCGCCAGCACGCCGAGTGGCAGCGAGATGGCGATGCCGATGGCCGAGGCCAGCACCGCGATCTGCAGGCTCTCCAGCATGCCTTCCAGCAGCAGGCCCCAGCGCTCGAAATTGGGCGGCACCATGCGGGCGAGCAGCCGCCCGCCCTCGCCGAGGCCGTGCCCCAGCCGGTCCCAGCTCAGCCCGAGGCGGGAGCTGGCCCAGACGGCGTAGGCCGCGATCGCCAGCAGCGCCAGCCGCATCGGCCAGTTGGGTGCGAAGGCGACGCGCCGCACCGCCTCCGGCGAGGGATGCGTGGCGCTCACAGCCAATCCTCGCCGCCATAGATGGCCTGCAGGTGGTGGGTCTGCAGGGCCTCCGGCGGGCCGTCGAAGATCACGCTGCCGCCGGCCATGCCGACGATGCGGCGGGCGTAGCGCTTGGCGAGATCGACGTTGTGGATGTTGATGATGACCGGCACGTTCTCCGCCGCCGTCAGCTTCGCCAGCAGCTCCAGCACCTCGACCGCGGTGCGCGGGTCGAGCGAGGAGGTGGGCTCGTCGGCGAGCAGGATCTCGGGGCGCTGCATCAGCGCGCGGGCGATGCCCACGCGCTGGCGCTGGCCGCCCGAGAGCGCGTCGGCGCGGCGGGTGGCGTGCTCGGGCAGGCCCACCGCGTCCAGCAGCATGAAGGCGCGCTGGATGTCGGCCTCCGGGTACTTGCGCAGCCAGGCGCGCCAGAACGGCACGTAGCCGAGCCTTCCGCTCAGCACGTTCTCCATCACCGTCAGGCGCTCCACCAGGTTGTATTCCTGGAACACCATGCCGATGCGCCGCCGCGCCAGCCGCAGGTCCTTGCCGCGCAGCCCGGTCAGCTCGGTGCCGCGCAGGCGGATCTCGCCCCGCGTCGGCTCGACCAGCCGGTTGATGCAGCGCAGCAGGGTGGACTTGCCGGTGCCGGAGGGGCCGATGATGGCGGTGATCCCCTCGGCCGCGACCGCGAGGTCGATGCCCTTCAGCACCGGCTTGCCGGCGGTGTACTCCTTGAACAGGCCCCGGATCTCCAGGGCATGCTCAAGGCGGGTTGCCGGCGGCGGCGCGGCGGTCAGCGTGGCGGACATGGCGTTGGCTTTCCGGCGCTCAGCGTGCCGCGGGGGCGGCACCCGTGGGCGCGACATGGGTGGGGGCGGCGGGCTGCTGCTGGGCGCGCTTGCGGGCCTCGGCCTCCAGCTCCTTGCGGGCCTCGGCGTCGAAGGCGGCGCGGTTGTAGGGCGCGTTCACCGCATCGGCCACGGCGCGCACCGGGGCCCACTGCTCGGCATAGGTGGCGGGCCAGAAGCGGTCATTGCCGCCGAGGTCCTTGGCCATCTGCTCGGGGAAGCGGTAGTCGAGGAAGCACTGGCGGATCTTCTGGGAAAGCTCCGGCTTCAGGTCGTGCGCCACGGCGAAGCCGCTGGTGGGGAAGGGCTGGCTCTCCCACAGGATGCGGAAGTTTTCGCGCTTCACCTGGCCGCGCGCCACCATGCGGGTCCAGACGTCGGAGGCCACGGGCGCCGCATCGTAGTCGCCGGCGTTGACGCCCATCACGCTGCGGTCATGGCCGCCGGAATAGACCACCTGGTAATCGGTCTCCGGCGTCAGGCCGAGGCCGGGGAAGAAGGCGCGCGGCGCCAGGTTGCCGGAGTTGGAGGTGGCGGAGGTATGCGCCACGCGCTTGCCCTTGAGGTCGGCCAGCGTCCTGTAGGGGCTGTCCGCCTTCACCAGCATGACGACCTTGTAGCTCTCGAAGCCATCCGCGTTGCCCTTCACGGCGAAGGGCACGGCGCCGGCGAGGTTCACCGCGAAGGCGGTGGGGCCGGTGGAGAAGCCCGCCACGTGCAGCCGGCCGGAGCGCATCGCCTCCACCTGGGCGGCGTTCGAGGTCACCTGGAAGTACACGGCGCGCTTGCCGGTGCACTTGCCGAGGTATTCCAGGAAGGGGCGGAACTGGCTGGAATAGAGCGCCGGGTCCTCCACGGGGGTGTAGGTGAAGACGATGGTGGAGGGGTCGCGCAGCTTCGAGGCGTCGGCCGGGGTGTCGGCCACCATGTCGCGGTTGGCGTCGCAATAGCCTTCGTCGAGCGAGCCGCGGAAGGCGCAGGCGCCGTCCTGCGCCAGGGCGGGCGCCGCGCCGGGCAGGGCCCAGAGGGTGAGGGCGAGCGCGGTGCTCGCCAGGATCGTCTTCTTCATGCGGCCGTTTCCTCTCGCATCGCGCCACGCGCCTGGAGCAGCGCATCGGCGAATTCGGCAAAGCCCGCGCCGCCCTCGGCACGGGTGATGTAGGCCGGCGGCGTCGCCATGCCGGCCAGGAAGGGGGCGACATTCGCCACCCCCACGGAGAAAGGCACAGCGCCGAAGAGCGGCGCGTCATTGCCGCTGTCGCCCACGAAGGCCACGCTGTCGCGCAGCGCGGCGAAGGGGCGGAAGCGGGCGGCGAACAGCGCCTCGATGCCCGCGCGCTTGTCCCAGCCGCCGATCCAGGCATTGACGTGGATGGAGGAGACCTTGGCCTCGGCGCCGCCGTCCAGGAACACCTGCGCGATGCGCCGCGCGGCGCCGAGGTCGAGCGGACCGGCATCCTCGCAGAAATCCACCGCCACATCGAAGAGGCGGAAGGGCTGGTCGGCGGCGATGGCGGCGCCCGGCACGGCGGCCATGGCCGCATCGGCCAGCGCCATCAGCCGCGCGTGGTTGGCCAGGCGCTCCGCCTCGGTCTGGGCCTGCCAGCGGAGCATCCGCCGCGCCTGGCGGTCCAGCGCGTACCACAGCGCGCCATTCTCCCCCACCACCGCGGCCACCGGCCAGTGCCGGGCGATGGCGTCGCACCACCCGGCCGGGCGGCCGGTGACGGGGATGACGGCGATGCCGGCGGCATCCAGCGCCTGCAACGCCGAATAGGCCTCGGCCGGCAGGCGGCCATCGGTGGTCAGGGTGTCGTCGATATCTGTCAGCACGTAGCGCAGCCCCGCCAGCCCTGTGGCGGGGGCGTCGCTGAGCGGCCGGGGAGGGGCGGATTCTTGTGTCATATATATGACACAACTGCCACGCTTCAATGTGGCAGGTCAAACAGGTTTTTCAGGAATCCGCGGCGATTGTGAGGTGAGTCCCACATCGCCCCAGCGCCGCCTCCAGCGCCGCCGGGGGCGGGGCCTCGGTGACCACGTCGGTCAGGCTTTCCAGCGGCGCCAGCACCTCCAGGAAGGCGCGGCCGAACTTGGAAGAGTCCACAAGCAGCAGCCGCCGCTCCGCCCGCTCCAGCATGGCGCGCTTGACCCAGGCGGCGCGGCTCTCCGCCTCGCACGGCCCTTCCTCGGTGAGGCCGGAGGCGCCGATCACCGCCATGTCCACGTTGAAGCGGCGCAGGAAGGCGTGGGTCTCGGCGCCGTAGAGGCCGCGCTCCACCACGCTCAGCTCCCCCGGCGCCACCAGCACGCGCAGCGCCTCGGAGGTGCCGGCGGCCAGCGCCGCGTCCAGGCTGTTGGTCAGCAGCGTGGCGCGCACGCCACGCGCGGCGAGGGCGCGGGCGAAATGCGTGGTGGTGCTGCCGGCATCCAGCATCACCACCGCCCCCTCCTCCACCAGCGCCGCCGCCTCGCGCCCGATGCGCGAGCGCTCGGCCACCAGCACGCGCTCGCGCTCGCCGAGGCCCGGCTGCACGGCGGGGTGCGAGGCGGAGGCGCCGCCATAGGTGCGGCGCACCATGCCGCGGGCGGAGAGCTCCTCCACATCGCGCCGCACCGTCTCGGCGGAGACGTTGAAGCCATCCGCCAGCGTGCTGATGCGGACGGTGGGGTCGGTCGCGAGCGCCTCGAGAATCGCCGCGTGACGGGCGGCTTTCCCGAGCGCATCCTTGCTGCGTCTGGCCATGCCCCCACCCTGCCACAGCGCTGCGCGCCCGCAAGGGTGGCGCGCCGGGGCGCGGTTTGCCTGCCGGTGCTTCTCGGGTAAAGGAATCCGCACCGTACCGGAGGGAATTCCCGCATGCCGCTCGATCACACCGCCAAGGGTGTCTACCCGATCGCTCCCACCCCGTTCCATGCCGATGGCCAGGTGGACTACGCCTCGATCGACCGCATGACGGATTTCTACCGCTCGGTCGGCAGCACCGGCATGACGGTGCTGGGCGTGATGGGCGAGGCGCCGAAGCTCGACGGCGCCGAGGCGCTGGAGATCGCCCGCCGCTTCATCCGCCGCGCCGAGGGGCTGCCGGTGATCGTCGGCGTCTCCGCCCCCGGCTTCGCGGCGATGCGCGCCCTGGCCCGCAACGCGATGGAGGCCGGCGCCGCCGGCGTGATGATCGCGCCGCCCAACACGCTGCGCACGGACGACCAGATCACCACCTACTACCGCCAGGCCTCCGAGGCGATCGGCGAGGACGTGCCCTTCGTCATCCAGGACTTCCCGCAGACCTTCTCCGTGGTGATGACCAACGCCGTCATCCGCCGCATCGTGCAGGAGAACGCGGCCTGCGTGATGCTGAAGCACGAGGACTGGCCGGGCCTGGAGAAGATTTCCGCCCTGCGCGGCTTCCAGGCGGATGGCTCGATGCGCCCCATCTCCATCCTCTGCGGCAATGGCGGGCTGTTCCTCGACTTCGAGGTGGAGCGCGGCGCCGATGGCGCGATGACCGGCTACGCCTTCCCCGACATGCTGTGCGACGTGGTCCGGCTGCAGGCCGAAGGCCAGCGCGACGCGGCGCACGACCTGTTCGACGCCCACCTGCCGCTGCTGCGCTACGAGCAGCAGCAGGGCCCGACGGGTCTGGCCGTGCGCAAATACGTCATGGCGCGGCGCGGCATCATCGCCTCCGACGCGCAGCGCAAGCCGGGCGCCAGCCTGACCGCCACGGCGAAGGCCGAGGTGGAGTACCTGCTCGCCCGCGTGGCGCGCCACGATCCGCGCGCCGGCGCCCTGGGCTGAGCGGAGGGGGGGCCGTCCGATGAAGGTTTTCCTGACCCACACCGAGACGGCCTTCGCCAACTACTATGGCGAGCGCCCGCTGGCGGCGCTGCGCCGCCACGCCGAGGTGGTGCGCAACCCCACCGGCCGCGTGCTGCAGGGCGCCGCCCTGGCCGAGGCCGCGGCCGGCTGCCACGCCATCGTGGCCGACCGCGCCACGCCGGGCCTGGCCGAGACCTTCGCCGCCGCGCCCGACCTCGTGGCCTTCCTGCGCTGCGCGGTCGACATCAGCACCATCGACGTCGCCGCCGCCTCGGCGGCCGGGGTGCTGGTGACGCGGGCCACGCCGGGCTTCACCGATTCCGTGGCCGAGCTGGGCCTCGGGCTGATGATCGACCTGGCGCGCGGCGTCTCCACCGCCGTGCGGGCGGCGCGGGCCGGGCAGGCCATGGTGCCGGCCATGGGCACGCAGCTGCGCGGCGCCACGCTGGGGCTGGTGGGCTATGGCCGCATCGCGCAGCGGCTGGGGGCGCTGGCCCGGGCCTGCGGCATGCGGGTGCTGGCCAACGACCCCCATCCGCCGGCCACGGAGGATGTGACCTTCCTGGATCTGCCGGCGCTGCTGGCCGAGGCCGATTTCGTCGTCTGCCTCGCCCCCGCCACGCCGGAGACCCGCGACCTGATGGACGAGGCCGCCTTCGCGCGGATGCGGCGCGGTGCCTTCTTCATCAACCTGGCGCGCGGCGAGCTGGTGGACGAGGCCGCCCTGGCGGCGGCGCTGGAGCGCGGCCAGCTCGGCGGCGCCGCGCTCGATGTCGGCCGCGCGCCGGACCAGATGCCGAGCCCCGCCCTGGCCCACCGGCCGGATGTGGTGGCCACCCCGCATATCGGCGGCCTGACGCGCGCGGCCACCGAGCATCAGGCGATGGACACGGTGCGGCAGGTGGCCGCCCTCGCCGCCGGCACCCTGCCCGAAGGCACGGTGAACGCCGCCGAGGCGCGCCGCCTCAGCCGAAGCGGGCGATAGCCGCCTCGCTGGGGCTGAAGGCGGTCGGCGGCATGCTGTCGTCGCGCAGCACCCGCTCCGCCGGCAGGCTGATGCGGCAGGTCAGGACGTTGCCGGCTGTGCCCAGCTCGACCCCGCCGCCCAACTGCCGGCGGATGGTGCTTTCCACAAGCCGCAGCCCGAAGCCAGGCAGGGGCGGCCCGGCCAGGGCCGGGCCGCCATGCTCCGCCCAGAGCAGGGTCAGCCGGCCCTCCCGCACGAACCAGGACAGTTCCACCCGCCCGCCGTCGTGCGAGAGGGCGCCATGCCGGGCGGCATTGCTGGCCAGCTCGTGCAGCACCATCGCCAGGGGCTGCACGCTGTGCGCCGCGAGCGTCAGCGGCGGCCCCTGCCGCAGGACGCGCTTCCCCGCCTGGTAGGCGGCCAGGGTTTCGTGCAGCAGGGCATGCCACTCGCCGCCGCTCCAGCGCTCCCGCGCCAGCAGGGTGTGCGCCTTGGCCAGGGCACCGACCCGGCCGCGCACCGCCTCGGCGAAGTCGGCCGGGTCGTCGGCCCGGCTCATGCGCAGCAGCGACTGCACCACGGTCAGCACGTTGCGCGCGCGGTGGTCCACCTCGCTCACCAGCACCTGCTCGCGCTCGATCGCCTTCTGCGCGGCGGTGATGTCCATCACCACGCCGCTGAGCCGGGCCGGGCGGCCGCCGGCCTCGCGCTCCACCACCGCGCCCTGGCTGCGCAGCCAGCGCACCGTGCCTTCCGGGCGGAGGATGCGGAACTTCACGTCGTAGAGGTCGGGGCCATCCGGCGCCAGCGCGGCGGCGATGGTCGCGCGCAGGCGGGGCCGATCCTCGGGATGGGTTGCCGCCAGCAGGGCCGCGTGGTCCCCGAGGCTGCCGGGCGGGCGGCCATAGAGCGCCTCCCGCCCCGGGGAGCCGGTGAGGGTGTCGCCCGCCGCCTCCCATTCCCATGTGGCGATCCGGCCCGCCTTCAGGGCGCGCGCCAGCCGCGCCTCGCTCTCGGCCAGGGCGGCGGTCCGGCGTTGCAGCGCCTGGCTGGCCTCGGCCAGGGCGGCCCCCACATCGTTCAGCTCCCGCACCGGCAGGTTCGGCAGCCGCACCGCGCGGCCCTGGCCCAGCGCCTTCGCCGCCTCCGCCAGGGCCCGCACCGGCCGGGCGATCCGCCGGGCGAAGAGCAGCGCCAGCAGGACCGCCACCAGCGCCAGGAGCAGGAAGGCCGCACCCATGAAGGTCCTGGAGGGATACAGGGCGTCCTCCACCAGCCGCACCGGGGCCAGCACGCCCACCCGCCAGCCGAACAGCTCGGAAACGGCATAGCCCACCAGCACCCGCTCGCCGGTCAGGCTGCGGGTCTGCCAGAGGGTGGTCTGCTCATCCGCCAGCACCAGCGCGGCGTCGATCCGCTGGCCCTGGAACTCCTCCTGCCGTTCCGTGCGCGCCATCAGCCGCCCGTCCCTGTCGACCGCCACGGCGATCCAGCCCGGTGGCAGCCGGGCCTGCAGCAACTGCCGGCGCAGCCAGTCCGGGCTCATGTCAAGGCTCAGCGCCCGAAGCAGCCGGCCCCCCCGCGACACCGGCACGACCAGCCGCAGCGGCGCGCCTTCATCGGCCCGCACCTCCAGGAAGCCGGGCAGTGTCGGCCTGTCCCCGCCCGCCGCGGCCGTGCCGCGCGGGTCGGCGAAGTGGCCTGCCGGGTCGAGCAGGGTGACGCTGCCGTCCAGCAGGGTCTCGATGGCGCGCGCCTGGCGGGCGAATCCCTCCAGCATGGATGGCTCCGGCACGGCCTCGTCCAGTTCCGGCGAGGCGGCGAGCGCCTGCAGCGCGGCAATGCGGCTCGCCAGATCCCGCTCCAGCACGATGGTGATGGCCCGGGCGCGGTCATGCGCGGCGCGCCACAGGCGCTCCCGCTCGGCCTCGAACAGGCCGTGCAGCATCAACCCGGAGAGCAGCACGACCGGCACCAGCAGCACGAAGCACAGCAGGAACAGATAGAAGGCGAGGGAGCGCCTGGGGCGGCGCCCGACGGCGCCCGGTGCTGGCCGCCCCCGGCCCGGTCCTAAGGATGGATCGGGCAAGGGCATCTCCGGCAAAGCCGGGCCGGGCGATTCGCCCACCCGCTCCGCCTTGCATGGCGGCTACCCTGTGCTTCCACCCGGCCCCCTTTCTGGAAGGTCTGGTGCCGCTCAGCCTCTGCCCGGCGACACGGTCAGTGTGATCGTACTCGCTTTGCCACGCAGTCTCGACATCCGAATGCTATAAATCCGCGAGACAATTTTCAACCTGGGCGTTCCTGCCCCGGTGCTTCTTTCCTCAATGGCCGGTTTCCGAGCGGCCGGCGGCGATCGCCGCGCGCATCCGCGCCACGGCGCCCGGCAGCCCCTCGAACACCGCGGCGCCGATCAGGAAGTGGCCGATGCTCACCTCCTCCACCTGCGGGATGGCGGCGATGCCGACCACGCTTTCATAGTCCAGCCCATGCCCGGCATGGCAGGCGAGGCCGAGGCCGGCGGCGTGCCCGGCGGCGGCGCGCAGCCGGGCGAGGAGCGGGCCACGTGCCTCGGGCGCGGTGTCGGCATAGGTGCCGGTGTGCAGCTCGATCGCCTGCGCGCCGAGCGCGGCCACCGCGTCGATCTGCGCCGGGTCGGGCTCCACGAAGAGCGAGACCTCGATGCCGGCGCCCGCGAGCCGGCGCACCGCCTCGGCCAGGGAGGGGCCGGCGCGCAGCACGTCGAGCCCGCCCTCGGTGGTCAGCTCGGCACGCTTCTCCGGCACCAGGCAGCAGGCGGCGGGGGCGAGGGAGAGGGCGATGCCCACCATCTCCTCGGTGGCCGCCATCTCGAAGTTCAGCCGCAGCCCCGGCTCGGCCGCCATGCGGCGGGCATCCTCGTCGCGGATATGGCGCCGGTCCTCGCGCAGATGGATGGTGATGCCGTCCGCCCCGGCGGCGAGGCAGGCGCGCGCCGCCTCCACCGGGCAGGGGAAGCGGCCGCCCCGCGCGTTGCGCAGCGTGGCGACGTGGTCGACATTGACCGAAAGGCGCAGCGGCTTCACGGACACTCTCTCCTCTGGCGGTGCGCGGCGAGCTCTGCGGCCAGCCGCAGCGCGGCGATCAGGCTGCCGGGGTCGGCCCGGCCCTGGCCGGCGATGTCGAGCGCCGTGCCGTGGTCCGGGCTGGTGCGGACCACCGACAGGCCAAGGGTGACGTTCACCCCGCCATGCATGTCGAGCGTCTTCACCGGGATCAGCGCCTGGTCGTGATACATGCCGAGCGCCGCGTCGTAGCCGGCGCGGGCCTGAGGGGTGAACAGCGTATCGGCCGGGTAGGGGCCGCGCGCGTCGATACCCCCGGCGCGCAGCGCGGCCACGGCGGGGGCGACGATGTCGCGGTCCTCCGTGCCCATGGTGCCGTCCTCGCCGGCATGGGGGTTCAGCCCGGCCAGCGCCAGACGCGGCGCGGCGATGCCGAAATCCTGGCGCAGCCCCGCCGCCGTGGCGCGGCCGATGGCGACGATCTTCCCCACCGTCAGGCTCTCGATGGCGCTGCGCAGCGACTGGTGGATGGTGACCGGCACGGCACGCAGCCCGGCGGCGGTCAGCAGCATCACCGGCGGGCCGTCTCCCGGCGCCAGGGCGGCGAGAAACTCGGTGTGGCCGGGGTGGCGGAAGCCGGCGGCGGTGAGCACGGATTTCTGGATCGGGTTGGTCACCACCCCGCCCACGCGCCCTTCGAGGGCCAGCGCCACGGCCCGCTCGATGGCAGCGATGACGGGGGGCGCGTTGCGCGCATCCGGCTGGCCGGGCCGCACGGGGGCGGCCAGCGGCAGCGGCAGCACCGGCAGGGCCTCCCGGAACAGGCCAGGAGCCTCCGCCGGCTCCGTCACCGTGCGGGTGGGGATGCCGGGCAGCAGCGCCGCGTCGCCCAGGAACAGGAAGGCCGGGCCGCTCTCCCGCAGCGCCGCCCAGGCGCGCGCCGCGATCTCGCCGCCGATCCCGGCGGGTTCGCCCATCGTCAGGGCCAGGGGCGGCGGTAGGGTCATGGGAAGAGTCGGCATCCGGCGTGTGGTGGCAGCATGGGCCACCACGCGCCGGCAGGCGTCAAGGCCGGTGGTGTCAGCGCAGGCCCGCGAAGGTGTCGCAGGCGGCCAGCTCGCCGCGCTCCAGCCCGGTGCGGAACCAGCGCACCCGGTCCTGCGAGGAGCCATGGGTGAAGCTCTCGGGCTGCACCTGGCCCTGGGCGCGGCGTTGCAGCCGGTCGTCGCCCACGGCGGCGGCGGCGTTCAGCCCTTCCTCCACGTCGCCCTTCTCCAGGATGGCGCGCGCCTGGTCGGCCTGCCTGGCCCAGAGCCCGGCGAAGCAATCGGCCTGCAGCTCCACCCGCACCTGGATGGCGTTGGCCTCCGTCCGCTCGCCCGCCTGCTGCTGCAGGGAGCGCGTCAGGTCGAGGATGCCGAGCTGCTGCTGCACATGGTGCCCCACCTCATGCGCCACGATGTAGGCGGCGGCGAAATCGCCATTGGCGCCGAGCTGGCGCTGCAGCTGTGCCATGAAGTCGAGGTCGATGTAGATGCGCTGGTCGTTCGGGCAGTAGAACGGGCCGACCTGGGACTGCGCCGCGCCGCAGCCGGACTGCACGGCGCCGTTGAACAGCACCAGCACCGGGTCCTGGTAGGGCCGGCCAAGCTGGCGGAACTGCGCCTTCCAGACCAGCTCCGTGTCGCCCAGCACCTGGGCGACGAAGCGGCGTTCCGCATCGCCGCCGGCGGTGGCCTCGCCGCCCGGGCCGGGGCGGGCCTGCTGGGTCTGCTGCGTGGGCACGCCGCCCTCATCCATGAACAGCACGGAAGGGTCGATGCCCAGCGCCAGGCAGATCACCACCAGCACCACGCCGCCCAGCCCGCCGCCCACGGCGAGGCCCCGGCCGCCGCCCCGGCTGCCACCCTGGCCCCGCCGATCCTCGATATTCTGGCTTTCCGGACCATCCAGCCGCATTGTCGTTCATCCTTGTTCCGCCGGCGGCGCACCGGCCATTGGCAACGCGCGGCCATGGGCCCGGTTGCGTGAGCGGTCAAGGTGCGGTCAAGGGGCGGGGCTCGCGTGCTCCTCGGCGGCGGCGGCCAGCGGCAGGCCACCACGCGCGCAGGCCTCGCCCAGCAGCAGCAGGGCGGGGCCGTCCTCCACCCAGCCCTGGGCCTGCCGTGCCACCTCCGCGAAGCTGCCGCGCAGCACGCGCTGCCGCGACGTGCCGCCGCGCTCGATGAAGGCCGCCGGCTGCGAAGGGTCGCCCCCCGCCGCCACGATGCCCGCGAACAGCGCCGGCAGGGTGGTGACGCCCATATAGACCGCGACCGTCTGCCCCGGCTGGGCCAGGCTGGCAAAGTTCACATCCAGCCGGCCCTCCCGCGTGTGGCCGGTGACGAGGGTGAGGCTGCGGGCGGCGTCGCGGTGGGTGAGGGGAATGCCCGCCTGCGCGGCGCAGGCCAGCGCCGCGGTGATGCCGGGCACCACCTCGCAGACGAGGCCGGCGGCCTCCACCGCCTCCTTCTCCTCGCCGCCGCGGCCGAAGATGAAGGGGTCGCCGCCCTTCAGCCGCACGACCTTCATGCCCTCCCGCGCCAAGCGGACCAGCAGCGCGTTGATCTCCGCCTGCGGCACGCAGTGATGCGACCGCACCTTGCCGACATAGATGCGCCGCGCGTCGCGCCGCGCCATCTCCAGCACCTCCGCCGGCACCAGGCGGTCATGCACGATGACATCGGCCTCGCCCAGCAGGCGCAGCGCGCGCAGGGTGAGGAGGTCGGCGGCGCCCGGCCCGGCGCCGACCAGATGCACGCTGCCGGCCGGCGCCGCCTCGGCCGCTTCCAGCGCGGCGGCGAAGGCGGCGCGCGCCTCGGCCTCGCGCCCGGCCTCGGCCAGCCGCGCGGCGGGGCCGGTCAGCGCGGCGTCGAGGAAGCGGCGGCGCGCGGCGAGGTCGGGCAGGCGGGCGCGCACGGCGCGCTGGAAGTGCCGCGCCAGCGCCGCCACCCGCCCGAGGCCCGGCGCCAGCACCGTCTCGATCCGCTGCCGCACCATGCGCGCCAGCGCCGGCGCCGCGCCGCCCGAGCCGATGGCGATGGTGATGGGGTCACGGTCCACGATGGCGGGGGTGATGAAGCCGCACAGCTCCGGCCGGTCCACCACGTTCACCGGGATGCCGCGGGCGCGGCAGGCTTCCGCCAGGGCGCGCAGATCCTCTTCCGGCGCGCCGGCGGCGCAGGCCAGCGCGATGCCTTCCAGCAGCGCGGGCGAGAAGCGCGCGGCATGGCGCGGGCGGGCACCGGCGGCGGCGAGCAGCACGGCCTTGGCCTCCAGCGCCTCGCCGGCGCCCAGCAGCAGCACGTCGCGGCCCTGGAGGTCCAGGAAGATGGGGAAGTGGCGCATGGTCGCCCGTCCTTACGCGGCCTGCACGCGGCGGGGCAACAGGCGGCGGCCCGCGCCCTTGCCTAGCCGGGGGAGGACAGGGTGCGCCGCACCGCATCCTTCCAGCCGGCATAGGCGGCCGCGCGCGCCGGGGCCGGCATGGCGGGCGTGAAGCGCCGCTCCAGCCGCCACCCCGCCGCGAAGCCCTCCGGCTCCGGGCAGAGGCCGGATTGCAGCCCGGCCAGATAGGCCGCGCCCAGCGCCGTGGTCTCCTGCACCGCGGGGCGGTCCACCGGCGCGTCGAGCACATCGGCCAGGAACTGCATCGTCCAGTCCGAGGCGGCGAGGCCGCCATCGACGCGCAGCACCGGGATCTCGCCCGGCGCCGTCTGGCTCGCGGCCCAGTCGGCGTGCATCGCCTCGATCAGGTCGCGCGTCTGGTAGCCGATGCTCTCCAGTGCGGCGCGGGCGAAATCGGCCGGGCCGGAATCGCGGGTGAGGCCGAAGACGGCGCCGCGCGCCTCCGCATCCCAGTGCGGCGCGCCGAGGCCGACGAAGGCGGGCACCATGTAGAGCCGCCGCGCGGCCTCCGAGCGCGCCGCCAGCTCCCCGCTCTCGGCGGCGGCGCGGATCAGCCCCAGCCCGTCGCGCAGCCATTGCACCGCCGCGCCGGCGACGAAGATCGCCCCCTCCAGCGCATAGGCCCGCCGCCCGTGGAACTGGTAGGCGATGGTGGTGAGCAGCCGGTGGCCGGAGCGCACCGGCTCGGCCCCCGTGTTGAGCAGCGCGAAGCAGCCGGTGCCGTAGGTGGATTTCACCATGCCCGGCGTGAAGCAGGCCTGGCCGATGGTGGCCGCCTGCTGGTCTCCGGCGATGCCGCGGATGGGGATGGCGGCGCCGAGCAGCCCCGGCTCGGTGTGGCCGAATTCCGTGGCGCAGTCCCGCACCTCGGGCAGCAGGGCGGCGGGCACGCGGAACAGGTCCAGCATCGCCGGGTCCCAGCGCCCGGCATGGATGTCGTAGAGCAGGGTGCGGGCGGCGTTGGTGGCGTCCGTGGCGTGCACCCTTCCGCCGGTGAGGCGCCAGAGCAGGAAGCTGTCCACCGTGCCGAAGGCCAGCCGCCTGGCCTCGGCGGCGGCGCGGGCGCCCTCCACATGGTCGAGCAGCCAGGCGATCTTGGTGGCGGAGAAATAGGGGTCGATCAGCAGGCCGGTGCTGGCAGCCACCGCCCCGGCATGGCCCCCGCGGCGAAGTTCGGCGCAGGCCCGCGCCGTGCGCCGGTCCTGCCAGACGATGGCGTTGTGGATGGGGCGGCCCGTGGCGCGGTCCCAGATCACCACCGTCTCGCGCTGGTTGGCGATGCCGAGGGCGGCGACGGCGCCCGCCGCCAGCCCGGCCTTCGCCAGCGCGCCGCGCAGGGTCGAGAGGGCGGTGCGCCAGAGGTCCTCCGCGTCGTGCTCCACCCAGCCGGGGGCGGGGTAGTGCTGCGGGAACTCCTCCTGCGCCACGGCCAGCGGCTCCAGCGCCGGCGGGCGGAACAGGATGGCGCGGGTCGAGGTGGTGCCCTGGTCCAGCGCCAGGATCGCGCCCTGCGTCGTCATGCGGTGTGGTGTCCTCCCGGGTGCTCCGGCGGCCACCATGTCGGCTTCCGGCGCGGCCGTCGAGCCGGGGCGGGAGGGGCGTGGCTCAGCCGGGCAGGCGCCAGCGGCCGAGCGGGCTGCTGTCGGCGCGCAGCACCGCCACCTCGCCGGAGGCGGGGAAGAGGCCTGTCAGGGCGGTGATGTTCACCTGGTGCGTCACCAGCAGGGCGGCGCCGCGCGGCGCCCGGGCGGCGATCCAGCGGCGCAGCGCGGCGGTGGATTCCGGCTGCGCCGCGCTGTCCCGGAAGAAGGAATTCAGCGCCGGCAGCGCCTCCACCGGGCCGAGGCCGAGCAGGCGGGCCGTCTCCAGGCAGCGGCACCACTGGCTGGACCAGACCGGCAGCGCGCCGAGGCCCTGCGCGCGGAAGGCCGCGCCGATCCGCCGCGCCTCCTCCCGCCCCGCCTCGGAGAGGTTGCGCTGCGTGGCGCACTCCGCCAGCCGGAAGCCCGGCGGGTCGCCCACGCCAGGGGCCGTGGCATGGCGCATCAGCGCCACATGGCCGCCCGCGCGCAGCGCCGCCCAGAGGTCGGGCGCCTCGGCGCGGGCCGTGGCGGAGAAGGCGAGGCCGGCCAGCAGGGCGCGGCGGCTCACCATCCGCGCGTACCTGACTCGCCCTTGAAGGGGCCAGTGACACGGCTGGTCACCCAGCCGCCATAGAAGCCGCCGGGCTGTGGCCGCGCCTGCTCCTCCCCCACCCAGCAGGAGTCGACGCGGCCGGCATAGAAGGCGAGGTGCCCGGCGATGGGCCGGAAGGCGGGCACCGGTTCCGGGTAGCTCCAGGCCGCCTCGGGCACGGTGTGCCCGTCCAGCGCCAGCGACCAGTAGGCGGCGCGGCCCTTCCACTCGCACCAGGACTGGCCGGGGGCGGGCTGCAGCACGCCGGGGCGGATGTCGGCCGGCGGGAAGTAGTAGACGGGCGGGTGGCTGGTCTCCAGCACGCGCCACCCGGCGGTGGTCTCGGCGACCACCTGCCCGGCGAAGACCACGCGCAGCCGCTCCGGCACCGGCTCCAGCCGGGGCGGACGCGGATAGTCCCACACCGATTCCTGCCCTGGCCCCGGCTCGACGCGCTGCGGACGATCCATGGCCCTGCTCCCTTGCCCTGCCTCTCCGCCGCATCTGGGGGCGGCGCGCGGCCTGACCAGGGGCGGGCCGGTGCGTCAGGGTGCCTGCACCAGCGCCACGCCGCCGCGCGCCACCACCCGGCCCCGCTTGACCACCAGCCGGCGCGGCGGGTGGGCCACCACCGCCTCGGCCAGCGTCTCCGCCTCCACCAGCACCACATCGCCGGAATCGCCGACGCGCAGGCCGTAATGCGGCAGGCGCATCACCGCCGCGCCGCCCTCGGTGCAGACGGAGAGCGCCATCTCCACCTCGTCGTCGCGCCGGAAGTTGTTGCGCAGGCCGAGCAGCATGGCGCGCTCCAGCATGTCGGCATTGCCGTAGGGGCCCCAGGTGTCGCGGATGCCGTCGGAGCCCGAGCAGACGCGGATGCCGCGCGCGCGCAGCCGCGCCACGGGCGGCACGGGGCGGCTGGCGGAGCCCGTGGTCATGATGCCGATGTCGAGCGCCGCGATCTGGTCCAGCAGCCCGTCCACCATGGCGGTGTCGGCATCACCCAGGCAGAAGGCGTGGCTGACCACCACCTGCCCCTGCATGCCCAGCGCCAGGGTGCGCTCGAAGATCAGCTCCAGGCTGAAGGCGCCGAGCAGGCCGGGCTCGTGCAGGTGGATGTCCACCGGCTTGCCGAAGCGCTCGGCCAGGCCGAACACCGCGTCGAGATGCCCCTTCGGGTCGCGGTCGATGGCGCAGGGGTCGAGGCCGCCCACCACGTCGGCGCCCATGCGCATCCCGGCCTCCAGCAGCGCCAGCGTGCCCGGGCGCGCCAGCAGGCCGGATTGCGGGAAGGCGACGGTCTCGATGTCCATCGCCTCCCGGTAGGCGTCGCGCGTCGCCAGCACGCCTTCCAGCCCCTCCAGCCCCAGCTCGGTGTCGATATCGACATGGCTGCGGATATGGGTGGTGCCGTGGCGCAGCGACTGCACCACCTGCCGCGCCGATTGCCGCGCCGGGTCGATGCCCCATTCGCGCTTCAGCCGCCGCTCCGTGTCGATCTTGTCGATCAGCGCCGGGCCGGCCTGGTGCGGCCGCCAGCCCATGCCGAGCAGCGACTTGTCGAGATGGGTGTGCGCCTCGACCAGGCCGGGGATCAGCAGGGCGCCGCCGCCGGCCTCCACCGGCACGCCGGGCGGCGCCGTCACCTCCGGCCCGAGGCCGGCGATGCGGCCGCCCTGGATCAGCAGGGCGGCGGGGGCGCCGCCCATCGGGCGGATGTCGGTGATCAGCAGATCCTGGGTCATGGGGCCTTCCGGGGCTGGCGGCGGCGCCGCGCGGGGACAAAGGGGGTGTGCGGGGCGCGGCTAGCCGGCGGCGAGCCGCAGGAGCAGCAGCGGCGCCGCCAGGCCCAGCACCGCGAAGGTCAGCGCCATGCCGGCCTGGCGCAGGATCAGCGTCTCCGGCTCGCGCGAGATGCCGATGGCGTGCAGGACCCGGCCCGCCAGCGCCAGGCCGCCCAGCAGGTGCAGCAGGGCGGGCCCGCTGCCGGCGGCCTCCAGCAGCAGCAGGAGCAGCAGGGTCAGCGGCGCGTATTCGGTGAAGTTGCCCTGCGCCCGGCTGGCCCGCAGCAGCCGGACATCCTCGCCGAGCCCGAGCGCCACGCGCGCCGCCAGCCGCGCGCGGATCACCAGCAGGGAGAGCGCCAGCAGCAGCAGCCCGGAGAGGGCGGCGTAGAGGGAGGTGACGGGCAGCGCGGTCATGCGGCGGGCAGGCTCCGGCAGGGCCAGGACGGCGTCGGGGGTGGGGCCGCGGCCACGCCCTGGCGCGCCC
>NZ_JCACVY010000037.1:0-28768 GCF_058833935.1 Roseomonas sp. TS2
CCATCAGGAAGCTGGCATCCTGCCGGCCGTCCGAGACGGTGATCATCACCGGGCGGGTGGTGCCGCCCTCGCGCAGCAAATCCACCCCGTCGCGCAGCTTCAGCGTGTCGCCCACCACCTCGAACAGGGCGGAGTCCGGCCAGGCCACCTCATAGGTCAGGCTGCGGATGTCGGTGTCGGAATCATAGCCTTGCAGCCGGCCGATGACGCCGCCCACATCCGTCTCCAGCACCGATCCGCCGGAAGCGAAGAGCAGGCGCCGGGGTGGCGCGTCGTCGATCCCCAGCAGCGTGACGGACCAGCTCTGCGTCGCGTCCTGCCAGCCGCTTTCCGTGCGCACGGAAAGACCGAACCGGAAGACGGGGTTCGTGGCGCTGGTGTCGGCCTCGCGGTCGAAGACCATGGCGGGCACGATGGTGACGGTGCCGGTCAGCCGGTCGAGCGTCGCCTCGAACAGCCGGGCCGATTCGCCGATCAGCCGCACCTCCAGCGGGTTGACGATGCCGGAGAGGTTGAGTGTCGCCACCCAGTCGCCGGGGCGGCCATTCTCCAGGATGGTGTTCGGAACCTCGCCGGAGACCAGCAGTGCCAAGCTCCCCTCCATCCTGCCATGGCGTCGGGCGGGAGAGTCGGGGGCGGGGGGTGAAGAAATCCTAAGAGAGCGGTGCCTGCACCAGCCGCCAGGCCAGCGCCGCCAGCATCAGCGCGTTGAGCCCGAACAGCGCGGCGCCCGCCGGGCGCAGCCAAGGCCCGCTGCGCCGCCCGAAGAAGCGGCCGAGCAGCGCCACCCCCACCAGGGCGGGCACCGTGCCGGCGCAGAATGCCAGCATGGCCAGCGCCCCGCCCAGCGCGCTGCCCGTGGCCGCCGCGCCCGCCAGCGCGCCATAGAGCAGGCCGCAGGGCAGGGCGGAGAGCATCAGCCCCAGCGCCACGCCGCGCCAGCCATCGGGCGCCGCCAGCAGGGTGCCGAGATGCCGCGAGAGGAAGCCCGGCAGGCGCGGGGCGGGCAGGCGCGGCAGCCACCGGCCCAGGCCGTGCGCCAGCCGGGCCGAGGCCTGGCCCAGCATCAGCAGCGCCGCCAGCAGCAGCAGCGCCGCCAGCGACAGGCGCAGCGCGCCCGGCACGCTGCCGCCTTCCACCAGCGTGCCCGCCAGACCGGCGCCACCGCCCATCAGGGCACCCAGCAGCGCGTAGCCCAGCATCCGGCCGGCGTGGTAGGGCAGCAGCGCCGCGCCGCCGAGCCGCGCCAGCCGCCCACCCGCCGCCGCGCGCGGCGACACGGCCGCCGCCTGCGCCAGCACGAAGGGCGCGCACATGGCGGCGCAATGCGTGGCGCCCCCCGCCAGCCCCGCCAGGAACAGCGCGCCCATCAGCGCGGCCAGCCCGCCGGGGCCAAGCGCGGTCAGGTCATGCAGGCAATTGGCGATCATGCCCCACATTCTGCCGCGCTGGGCGCCGCGCCGCGTTGCGCCAGATCAAGCGGCGCGGCGCCGCAGGGCGCCAGATCAAGCGGCACGGCGCCGCAGGGCGCCAGATCAAGCGGCACGATGCCGCAGGGCGCCAGATCAAGCGGCGCGGCGCCGCAGGCGGCCATCCAGCACCATGAAGCCGAGCGCGATCAGCGCCATGCCGGCCAGGTGCCGCGGCAGCAGCGCCTCGCCCAGCACCAGCACGCCGAGCAGGATGGCCATGACCGGCACCAGTTGCGTCACCAGCGCGGTGTTGGTGGCACCCGCCTCGGCCAGCAGGCGGAAGAACAGCGCATAGGCCACGCCGGTGGAGATCAGCCCCAGCGCCAGCACCGCCAGGATCACCTCCGGCCCCGGCGGCGGCAGGTGCCAGGGCTGGTCCAGCAGCAGCACCAACGGCAGGGCGAGCAGGATGCTCGCCGTGGTCTGCCCGGCCGCCGCCGCCAGCGGCGGCACGCCCATCCGCTGGAAGCGGCGGCCCCACACGCCGGCACAGGCATAGCTGAGGCAGGCGCCGAGCCCCGCCAGGATGCCCGGCAGCTCCGCCCCCGCGCCGAAGGCGGCCGGCCCGGCCAGCACCGCCACCCCGCCCAGGCCGACCAGCACGCCCGCGAGGCGGTGGCCGCTGAGCTTCTCGTCCGCCGTGGCGAGATGCGCCACCACGGCGGTCAGCACCGGCGTCGCCGCGTTCACCACCGAGGCCAGGCTGCTCGGGATGCTCTGCTGCGCCCAGACGATCAGGCTGAAGGGGATGAGGTTGTTCAGCAGCGCCATGCCGAGGCAGGCCAGCAGCACCGGGCGGCGCAGCGGCAGGCGCTGCCGGTTCAGCGCCAGCAGCAGCCACAGCAGCGCCGCCGCCAGCACCACCCGCGAGAGCACCACGGTGAAGGGCGGCCAGGCCCGCCCGGCCACCGCCATGAAGAAGAAGCTGCCGCCCCAGGCCAGGGCGAGCAGGAGGAGCAATCCCCATTGGCGGGGGGTGAGCGGCGCGTTCATGGGGAGATGTTCTGGAACCAAATGAGGATGGCCGCACTCCGGGGAGTGCGGCCATCTGAAGGCTTCTGAGGGTTCTTCTTTTTCTGAAGAAAAAGAAGCAAAAAGACTTTGTCAGTTTGGCGTCACGCTCTCGGCCAGCGCACCGCCAACAGGCAAAAGTTTTTTGGTTCTTTTTTCCAAAAAAGAACGACTTACCTTTTCTTCTCGATCAGCACGCCTTCCGCCTTCAGCGCGGCAATCTCCTCGGCGCTGTAGCCATGCGCGGCCAGCACGTCCTCGCCATGCTGGTTGAAGGCGGGCGGGGCGGCGCGCGTGCCGCCCGGCGTGCGGGAGAGCTTGATCGGCGTACCCAGGGCGCGGAACTCGCCGAGCTGCGTCACCATCTCGCGGTGCGCGGTGTGCGGGGCGGCCAGCGCCTCGTCCACGTTCAGCACCGGGCCGGCGGGCAGGCCGGCGGCCAGCAGGCGGTCGGAGAGGTCGTGGCCATCCTCGGTGGAGAGGCGATGCTCCAGGATAGCGGCCAGCGCCTCGCGGTTGGTCACGCGGTCGCCATTGGTGCGGAAGCGCGGGTCCTCCGGCAGGCCCTCCAGCCCGAGGAAGGCGCAGAACTTGCGGAAGGCCGGGTCGTTGCCGCAGGCAACGAAGATCTCGCAGGTCGCCGTTTTGAAGGCCGAGTAGGGCGAGATGTTCGGGTGCGGATTGCCGGTGGCCTTGGGGCGCTTGTCGTTCAGCAGGTAGTTGGCGGCCTGCGGGTGCAGCAGCGCCATGCCGCAATCGTGCAGCGTCATGTCCACATACTGGCCCTGGCCGGAACGGGCCCGCTCCTGCAGCGCCATCAGGATGCCGATGCTGGAGTAGAGGCCGGTGGCGAGGTCGACGATCGGCGTGCCCATGCGCACCGGCGCCGTCTCCGGCGTGCCGTTGATGGACATGAGGCCGACCATCGCCTGGATGATGGCGTCATAGCCCGGCAGCCCGCCGCGCGGCCCGGTGGCGCCGAAGCCCGAGACGCGGCAATGCACGAGCTGCGGGAACTTCTTGCTCAGCACTTCCTCGTAGCCCAGCCCCCACTTCTCCATCGAGCCGGGCTTGAAGTTCTCCACCAGCACGTCGGCATCCTCGAGCATCCGCAGCAGCACGGCGCGGCCGGAGGGCTTGGCAAGGTCGAGCGCGATCGACTTCTTGTTGCGGTTGACGCCGATGAAGTAGCTGGCGGCATCGCCCTGGAAGGGGGGGCCCCATTCCCGCACCTCGTCGCCCTGCGGCGGCTCCACCTTGATCACCTCGGCGCCATGGTCGGAGAGGATCATGGTGCAGTAGGGGCCGCCGAGGACCCGGGTCAGGTCGATCACCTTCAGCCCGGCCAGCGCGCCGGCGGAGCGGGCCAGGCCGGCGCCCGTGGGGGAATCGTTGGTGGGCAGGGCATCGGTCATGCGGCGGCGTCCTTCTTCTCGGCTGCGCCGAAGACCCGGGCGCAGAATTCGGGGTAGGTCTCGATCATCTCGTCCCGCACCGGGCCGCGCAGCAGGGCGAGCTGCTCCGGCGTCGGGTCCGGCGTGGCGGGGAGATGGGCGGGCTCGTCATAGTCGAAGCCGGTGGCGGCGCGGATGCTGGCGGCATCCTCGCCCGGATGGGCGCTCTCCAGCGCGAAGCGGCCGCGCGCCGGGTCGAAGCGGAACACCGCGCGGCCGGTCACCAGCGCCTGCGCGGTACCGCGGCGGAACACGCCGGGGGCGGAGAGGCCGGGGGCGGAGATGTTGTCCACCTTCTCCACCAGTACGCGGGGCGAATGCTCCTCGCGGAACAGGATGGTGCGCGGCGTCATCATGTACATGAAGGCGCTGCCGAAGCTGCCGGGGAAGCGCGCCCCCGTGCCCGGCCATTCGCCGGTGCCGATCAGGTTGATGTTGGCCTGCCCGTCGATCTGCCCGCCGCCCAGGAAGAACAGGTCGATCCGCCCCTGCCCGGTGAGGTCGAACAGCTCGCGCGAGCCCTCGGTGAAGGGGTTGCCGCTGCGCTTGTGCAGCAGGGAGAGCCGCACGGGGTGGCCGGACTTCTTCACCAGCCAGCAGGCGGCGGCCGGGATGGGCGAGGCGGCGCCCACCGCGATGTGCCGCGCGGGCGGCGCGGCCGGGTCCAGGATCAGCCGCGCCAGGGTGGCGGCGAGGCGTTCCTCGGGCTTGATCTCGGGGCCGCTCATGCCAGTGCCTCCTCGTGCTGCTCGGTGACGTGGCGCGCCAGCCAGGCCTGGAAGCCTTCCTCGGTGCGGGCGGCGCGGGCGTATTCGGCGATGAAGCCGGCATCCACGCCGTATTCGTCGAGCAGGGCCACGGGCTGCGCGCCGCGCGGGGCGAGGGCGATGCCGCTGATGTAGGTGGCGCTGATGGTGCCGGGGGCGAGGCGCTCATCCTCCAGCAGGTTGCCGTCGTGCAGGCGCTCCACCGTGACGAAGGTGGCCTTCGCCGCATGGGCGATGGTGGCGCATTCCCGCCGCCGCCCGAGCCAGACATTGCCCTCGCGGTCCGCCATCGCGGCGTGGATCAGCGCGAAGTCGGGGGAGAGGGCGGGCAGCAGCACGATGGGGTCGCCGCCGCCGGCGAAGGGGTTGTCGATGACGCGCCAATCTGGCCGGTTGGCCAGGATGTCGCTGCCGATCAGCCCGCGCAGCGGCATGAAGGGCACGCCCTTCTCGGCCGCCTGGAGCATGGTGTGGATGGCCGGGCAAGTGGCGTCCCGCACCGTGATGCGGCCTTCCTTCAGCGCGGCGGTGAAGCGGGGGGCGAAGCCGGCCTCGCCGAGGCTGACGGCGCTGGTCTGCACCTCCGCCACGCAGCCGGCGCCGATCAGGATGTCGGTGGCGAAGCCCGAGACCGGCACACCCAGCAGCCGCAAGCCCCGCGCGCCGCGGCGGATCAGCGCCTTGGCCAGCGCCACCGAGGGCAGCGAGTTGTCGGGCGGCAGCGCCACCATCGCGCCGTCCGGCACGCGGGCGGCAAGGGCCTCCGGGGAAGCCTCCAGGGTCTCAGGGTTCATGGGCCGGTTCCTCCGGCGCGCACCATAGACCCTTCGGGGCGCAGGGGGAGGGGGGTGGCTGGCGGATCGGTCGGCGCCGGGGCTAGGCTGGACCGCATGGCGACGAACCCGCCCACCCTGCACACGCCGCGCCTGCGGCTCCGCCCCTGGCGGGAGGAGGACCGCGCCGCGCTGGCCGCACTGAACGCCGACCCGGCGGTGATGCGCCACTTCCCCGCCCCGCTGGACCGCGCCGCCTCGGATGCCTTCATGGACCGGATGGCGGCGCATCTCGATGCGCATGGCTACGGCTTCTGGGCGGTGGAGCGGCTTGGGGTGCCGGGCATCATCGGCCTGTGCGGCCTGGCCCGCCTTGCCTGGGAGAGCATCCCCTGGGAGGCGCCGGCCGACCCGCCGGTGGAGATCGGCTGGCGCTTCGCCACCGCCTTCCAGCGCCAGGGCCTGGCCGAGGAGGCGGCACGGATCGCGCTGGCGCATGGCTTCGGCCCGCTGGGGCTGGCGGAGATCGTCGCCTTCACCGTGCCGGAGAACATCCGCTCCTGGTCGCTGATGGAGCGGCTCGGGATGCGCCCCGCCGGCGTCTTCGGCCACCCCCGCCTGCCGGAAGGCCACCGGCTGCGCCGCCACACGCTCTACCGCCTGCGCCGCGCCGACTGGATCGAGGCCCACCTCGGCGGCTGAAGGGAAAGGGGAGGGCGGGGCACGCCCCCCCCCGATGCGGGCTCAGCCCAGGCAGCGCGCCAGCAGCTCGGCCGTGCGGCCATTGGCGATGGTCGCCGCCCGCCCGTCCCAGGAATGGCCGCCCATGCGGGCGAAGGCGTGGTCCACCCCCGGATAGACATGCGCCGCCACCTCGGGCTTGCCCTCGACGCCCGCCAGGATCGCCTTGCGGGCCGCCTCCGGCACGAACTTGTCCAGCTCGGCGATGTGCATCAGCAGCGGCCTGGTGATGCGGTCCTTGCCCTCCAGCAGCCCGTCGATGCCGACGCCGTAGTAGGAGATATTGCAATCCGCATCCGACTCGGTGGCCATCATGAAGGCGAGCCGGCCGCCCAGGCAGAAGCCCATGGTCCCCGCCTTGCCGTTGCAGCCGGGCATGACGCGCACGGCCGCCAGCGTCGCCTTCAGGTCCTCGATGCCCTTCTGCTGGTCGAAGGCGTTCATCAGGGCGAAGGCGCGGTCCCACTCCTCCTTGCTGCCATCGGTGAGCTGGATGCCCGGCTCCTGGCGCCAGAACAGGTCGGGGCAGATGGCGATGAAGCCCATGTCCGCCACCCAGTCGGAGAGCGACCGCATGGCATGGTTCACGCCGAAGATCTCCTGGATCATCACCACCGCGCCGGCCGGCACCTGCTTCGGCATGGCCAGGTAGGCCGAGAAGCTGCCGCTGCCGTCGGTGGCCTGGATCGTGATTTCGGGCATGTGCTTATCCTGACTCGCGGTTCCGGAGCCGGCAGGATAGCGGGATGGGGGCCGGACGGAAGCGCCCGCCGCTTCAGTCTTTCGCCATCCGGCCCAGGCTGGCCGGGCGGCACGCCGAACCCCCTGGAACAGCCTGTCCGGGTGGTTTGCAGAAAGCACGCATGGCACCATGTGCTGGCGTAGTCTGAAGGTGCCCGCAGCATGCCCGTCTCCCGCCCCGATTTCCGTGAAGCCATGGCGCGCCTGGGCGCGGCGGTGAGCCTGATCACCAGCGACGGCGCCGGCGGCCGGGCCGGGCTGACCGCCAGCGCCGTGTGCAGCGTGACCGACGACCCCGCCACGCTGCTGGTCTGCATCAACCGCAACAGCGGCCAGAACGCCGCCATCAAGGCCAATGGCGTGCTGTGCGTGAACGTGCTCTCGGCGGGGCAGCAGGAGCTTTCCAACGTCTTCGCCGGCTTCACCGGCGCGCTGACGGCGGAGCAGCGCTTCGCCCACGGCGACTGGACGACGCTGGAGACCGGCGCCCCCGTGCTGGCCGATGCCGCCGTGGCGCTGGACTGCGCGATCGACGAGGTGCTGGAGAAGGGGACGCACAGCGTGTTCTTCGCCAGCATCCGGGCCATCCATCTCGGCGCGCCCGGCCCGGCGCTGATCTGGTGGCGGAGGGACTACCACCACCTCGGCCATCCGGCGCTCTGAGGCGGGAGGGGGCAGCCCCCTCCCGCCCTGTCAGGAAGCGGCCTCGATGGTGTCGCGCACCAGCGGGTAGACCTCGTTGGCCCAGCGGCGGCCGCTGAACACGCCGTAGTGGCCGGCGCCGGTCTGCAGGTGGTTGTGCTTCATGGTGGCGGGCAGGCCGGCGCAGAGGTCGAGCGCCGCCGCCGTCTGGCCGATGGCGCAGATATCGTCCCGCTCCCCCTCCACGGTCAGCAGGCGGGTGCGGCGGATCAGCTCCGGGCGCACCAGCCGGCCGCGGTAGTGGAACTGGCCGAGCGGCATGTGGTGCTCCTGGAACACCGTGCGGACGGTCTCCAGGTAGAATTCGGCCGGCAGGTCCATCACCGCCAGGTATTCGTCGTAGAAGCGGCGGTGCGCGTCGGCCAGCTCGGAATCGCCGCCCACCAGGTTACGGTACTGCTCCAGATGCGCCCGCACATGCCGGTTCATGTTCATCGACATGAAGGCGGTGAGCTGCAGCGCGCCGGGATAGACCTTCCGCCCGCCGCCCTGGAAGCGCCAGGGCACGGTGTCCACCAGGTTCTTCTCGAACCACTCGATGGTGTTGCCCTGCGCCAGCTCGTTCACCTTGGTGGGGCTGATGCGGGTGTCGATGGGGCCGGCCATCAGCGTCATGCTGCGCGGCGTGGCGGGGTTCTTCGCCTCCGACATGACGGCCACCGCCGCCAGCACCGGCACGGCCGGCTGGCACACCGCCAGCACATGGCCGCCCGGCCCCATCTCCTCCTGGAAGCGGATCACATGGTCGATGAACTCGTCCATGCCGAAGCGCCCGGCGGAGAGGGGCACGTCACGGGCATTGGTCCAGTCCGTGATGTAGACGTCGTTCTCCGGCAGCAGCACCTGCACCGTGCCGCGCAGCAGGGTGGCGAAGTGGCCCGACATGGGGGCCACCACCAGCACCTTGGGCTGCGGGATGTCCACATCCTTGCGGAAGTGCAGGAGGGTGCCGAAGGGGGTGCTGTAGAGCGCCTCCTCCTCCACCGCGATCTCCTGGTTGCCGACCTGGACGCTGGTGAAGCCGAAAGGAGGCCGGGTGTGGGTGATACCGCTGCTGCCCAGGAGCTCCAGCGCGGCGGTCATCTGCCGCAGAGCGAAGGTTTCCGGCCGCCCGGTGTCGAACTGCCGCAGCACCGCTCCGGTTCCCCGGGCAAACATCCGGATCGGTGTCATCAGGTCCTGCTGGGCCTGATAGATCTGGTACATCATCCGCTGGAGCCTCTCCCGCGTCCATGCCTTGCCCAAATGGCCAGCATCTTGCCCGCCGCCCCAGCGAAAGGTAACGAAAATGTTCCTTCGCCGCGAGGGGGATGTTGGTTGGGCATATATTGCCATTCCGTCAAGACCGTGGCGCGCCTAAGGTTGCATCCTCACGGTTTCCGGAGGTGGTGCCATGGTCCAGTCCCGGCTTCTCATCAGCAGCCGTAACTACTCCTCCTGGTCGCTCCGGGGCTTCCTGCTGTGCCGCCTGGCCGGCATCCCCTTCACGGTGCAGGTCGCGGCGGCGGACGACCCGCAGGCCCGGGCCGAGCTGCTCTCGCGCAGCTCCACCATCCGGCTGCCCTGCCTGCTGCAGGGCGAGATCGCCATCTGGGACACGCTGGCGATCGCCGAGCACCTGAACGAGGCCTACCCCGGGGCGCAGATGATGCCCGCCCAGCGCCTGGCCCGCGCCCGCTGCCGCTCCATCTCGGGCGAGATGCATTCGGGCTTCGCGGCGCTGCGCGCCTCGCTGCCGCTGAACATGCGGGCGCGCCGGCCCGGCTTCACCCTCTGGTCCGGCCCGCGCGCCGACATCGCGCTGATCCAGGAGATCTGGCAGGACTGTCTCGACATATGGGGCGGGCCGTGGCTGTTCGGGGACCGGCCCAGCGTGGCGGACGCCATGTACGCCCCCGTCGCCAGCCGCTTCCTCACCTACGACGTGGCGCTGAACCCGGATTGCGCCACCTACCGCGACCACCTGCTCGCCTGGCCCGACATGGCGGAGTGGATGCAGGAGGCCGAGCAGGAGCCGGAGGCGATCGAGGAGCTGGAGGTGGAGTTCTGAGCGGCGGCGGGCGCTACAGCGCCTCGCCGGCGCACCAGCCGCTCGCCCAGGCCCACTGGAAGTTGTAGCCGCCGAGCCATCCGGTCACGTCCACCGCCTCGCCCACCACATGCAGGCCGGGCACGGTGGTGGCCTCCATCGTGCGGGAGGAGAGGGCGGCGGTGTCCACGCCGCCCAGCATCACCTCGGCCTTGGCGTAGCCCTCGGTGCCCGAGGGGGTCAGGCTCCAGTGCGCCAGGCTGCCGGCCACGCGGCGCAGGTCGCGGTCGGTCTGCATGGCCATCGGCCGGTCGGGCAGCCAGGCGGCGGCCAGCGACTGCGCCAGGCGCTGCGGCAGCAGCTCGGCCAGCACGGTGCGCGGCTCCGCCTTCGGGCGGGCGGCCTTGCGTGCCACCAGCAGGTTCACCGCGTCCTCCGCCCCGGGCAGCAGGTTCAGCGCGATGGCCTGCCCCTCCCGCCAGGCGGAGGAGATCTGCAGGATCGCCGGGCCGGAGAGGCCGCGATGGGTGAACAGCACCGCCTCGGGGAAGCTGTGCCGCCCGAGCCGCGCCACGGCCGGCAGCGCCACGCCGGAGAGCGGGCGCATCAGCTCCAGCATCTCGCCGGCGAAGGTGAGCGGGACGAGGGCGGGCCGGGTTTCCGTCAGCGGCAGCCCGAAGCGGCGCGCGATGTCCAGCGAAAGGCCGGTGGCCCCCATCTTCGGGATGGAGAGGCCGCCCGTGGCCAGCACCAGGGCGGGGGCGGTGAAGTCGCCGCGGTCGGTCTGCACCCGGTAGTGGTCGGCGCGGGAGACATCCGTGATGCGGTGGCCGAGGCGGATCTCCACCCCCGCCGCCGCGCACTCGGCCAGCAGCATGGCGACGATCTCGCGCGCCGAATGGTCGCAGAAGAGCTGGCCCAGCGTCTTCTCGTGCCAGGCGATGCGGTGCTTCTCCACCAGCGCCAGGAAATCGGCCGGGGTGTAGCGCTTCAGGGCGGATTTACAGAAATGCGGGTTGGCGGAGAAGAACCGCTCCGGCCTGGTGTCGCGGTTGGTGAAGTTGCACCGCCCGCCGCCCGAGATGAGGATCTTCGCGCCGGCCTGGGGGGCGTGGTCCAGCACCAGCACGCGCCGCCCGCGCTGCCCGGCGCGCAGCGCGCACATCAGCCCGGCCGCGCCGGCGCCGAGGATCACCGCATCGAAATTCCGCATGGGGGCGGGCTTTAGCCGCTGGCGGCGCGCAAAGGAAGCGCGGGCGGAGGCCGCGGAGGGCCGCCCGACTTATCCCCCGATCCCGTGGATGAGGCTGGGGATAAGTGGCGGCATAGGATGGGGACAGCGGTGGGGCGCCGGGCAAAGCAGCAGCGGGGAGCAAGGGGTTTGCCCGAAATCCCCGATCGTTCGTTGCAATTGTGTACCGTTCATGCCGCCAGGCTCAGGCTGGCCGGGACGGCTGGAGGAAGGCGCGCCCGGCCGCCGCGTAATCCTCCGCCCGCAGGGCGCGGCGCATCAGGGCCGGGTCGTTGGCCGCCGGGGCGTCCCCCTGGCGCAGGGCGCGCAGCGTTTCCTCCACTGCCCGCAGCGCGGCGGGGAAGCTGTGGTGCCCCTGCAGCATCACCCGCACGCCCAGCCCGGCCAGGGTGGCGGCATCGCCCAGCCCCTCGCGGCTGCCGCCCACCAACAGGGGGATGTCCACCGCGGCGCGCAGGGCGGCGAGCTGCGCCAGATCCTGTACGCCCGTGAGGAACAGCCCGTCCGCTCCGGCGGCGGCATAGGCGCGGGCGCGCTCCAGCGCGTCCTCCAGCGTGGTGGCCGAGAGCGCCCCCGTGCGTGCCACCACGCAGAGCGCGGGGTCGCGCCGCGCGGCCAGGGCGGCGCGGAGCTTGCCCAGCCCCTCCTCCAGGCTGACCAGCCGCGTGGCGCTCTCGCCGAAGGGCTGAGGCAGCAGCGTGTCCTCCAGCGTCAGGGCGGCGGCGCCGGCGGCCTCCAGCTCCTCCACCGTGCGTGCGGCGGAGAGGGCGTTGCCGAAACCGTGGTCGGCGTCCACCAGCAGCGGCAGCGGCCCGGCGCGGGTGATGCGGCGCACCAGCCCGGCCAGTTCGGTCAGCGTCATCACCATCAGGTCCGGCGCCGCCAGCACCGCCGCCGAGGCCACCGAGCCGCCGAGGATGCCGCATTCATAGCCGATATCGGCGGCGATGCGGGCGGTGGCGGCGTCATAGACCGAGGCAGGGTGCACGCAGCCGGGGCCGGCGAGCAGGGCGCGGAAGGCGTCTCGGGGCGTGGCGGGCATGGGCGGTTTTCTTCCCTGTGGCGTGTTCTGGCCGCCGCAGCATGCCGCAGCCAGGCCGCGCCGGCCATGCGGCGTGCCAGCCGCTTGCCGGCCGGCGCGGGGAGTGGCTTCATGCCGGCCAGCGATCAATGCCATCGCATCGCTCAACGATACGGCGCGCCGGCCCCTCTTGCGGGGCTGTCCGCCAGGGAGAGCGCGCCGCCCGGCGCAGCCGCAGGGGAGATTGGAAGCATGTTGCTCAGGACGTGGCTCAGGCGAACGGTGCTGGCATCGGCGATGCTCGGAGCGGGGCTGGGGCTGGCCCCAGCCGGTGCGCGGGCGCAGCCGGCGGAGAAGCCGCTGCGGCTGGTGGTGAATGTCGGGTTGCAGACGCTGGACCCGATCGCCGGCACCTCCTTCGTCACCCGCAACTTCGCCTACATGGTGTTCGACACGCTGGTGGCGATGGACAGCCAGGGCCAGTACCGGCCGCAGATGCTGCAGGGCTGGGAGGTGAGCGCGGACGGGCTGACCTACCGCTTCACCCTGCGCCCCGGCCTCGAATGGCACGATGGCACGCCGGTGACGGCGGAGGATTGCGTCGCCTCGGTGAAGCGCTGGGGGGCGCGCGATTCCACCGGCCGCCGCCTGATGGCCGCCACGCAGGAACTGCGCGCCACCGGCCCGGACAGCTTCGAGCTGAAGCTCGCAAAGCCCTTCGGCGGCGTCATCGACGCGCTGGGCAAGCCCAGTGTCCATACCCCCTTCATGATGCCGGCGCGGCTGGCCGCCACCCCGCCCACCCAGCCGGTGACGGAGATCGTCGGCTCCGGCCCCTTCCTCTTCGTGAAGGAGGAGTGGGTGCCGGGGGAGCGCACCGTGTTCCGCCGCAACCCCCGCTACCGCCCGCGCGATGAACCAGCCGACGGGCTGGCCGGCGGCAAGGTGGCGCATATGCCGCGCGTCGAGTTCCTCACCATCACCGACCCCGCCACCCGCGCCGCGGCCCTGCAGAACGGCGAGGTGGACTACCTGGAATACGCGCCGCTCGATTACCTGCCGATGCTGCGGCGGGACCGGAAGCTGGTGCTGGCCAAGCCGGGCGGCATCGCGCAGATCATGGGCGCGGTGGCGGTGAACCACGCGCAGCCGCCCTTCGACAGCCTGCCCGTGCGCCAGGCCCTGCAGATGGCGCTGGACCAGCGGGAGGTGGTGGCGGTGCACGGCCTGCCGGCCGAGATGACGCGCGTGCCCTGCCAGTCCATGACCCTGTGCGGCACGCGCTACAGCAGCGAGGCGGGCGGCGAGGCGCTGCGCGAGCCCAGCCTGGAGCGCGCCCAGGCGCTGCTGAAGCAGAGCGGCTATAAGAACGAGCGCGTGGTGTTCCTGCACCCGGCCGATTCCGCGCTGATCAACCCCATGGCGCTGGTGGTGGCCGACCGCATGAAGCGGGCCGGCTTCAACGTGGAGGTGCAGACGCTGGACTGGGCGACGGTGGCGCAGCGCTGGCTCAGCCGCGCGCCGGTGGAGCAGGGCGGCTGGAGCGTGGTGCCGGTGATCTACACCGGCTTCGACATGTCCGAGCCGCTGAGCAACCCGGGCATCAGCTACAACTGCACCGGCACCGCCCCCTGGCTCTACTGCGACGAGGCGTTGAAGCCGCTGCTGGAGCGCTTCGAGGCGGAGAGCGACCTGGAGAAGCGCCGCGCCATCGTCGCCGACATCAACCGGCGCGCCTTGGCCAATGTGAACTTCCCGCTCACCGGCCAGTTCTCCAGCCCCGCCGTGTGGCGCGCCGAGCTGGAGGGGGTGATCGACTTCGGCTTCCCCGTGCTATGGAACATCCGCCGCGCAGCACGCTGAAACGCGGGCGCCCCGGCGGGCCTTGCCTGCCGGGGCGTTCCCGATGATCGGGCGGGAAAGCGGCGCCGTTCAGCGCCGGCGGGTTTGCGCCCAGGCCTCGGCCATGCGGTCGAGCCGGATCTGCTCCGGCGTGCGGGCAGGGGCGCGCGGGGCGGCCACGGCGCGGTCGAAACCCCAGCTCCGCACCGGGCCGGAATCGACATGCACGAAGCCATGGTCCGGATAGCTGCCGACGCCGCCCCGCCCGAGGCCGCGCGCGGCATCGCCGAAGGCGGCCAGCCTCGCCTTCGGGATCTGCACGTCGAGCGCCGCGGCGCGAAGGTGCTGGCTGTCGCCCGCGCCATGCACGGCGGCGTTGGTGGCCGGGGTGCGGTAGCCGGAGAGCACGGTGAACGCCTCCATGCGCTCCCGCGTGCCCAGCTCCCACAGGATGTCGATGGCCTTCGGGTCGAAGGGATGGACCGTGCCGGTGCGGGTGTCCGCCAGCACGATCGAGAGTTCCCGCATGGCGCCCGCGTCGAATTCCACCCCGTTGTGATAGGGGCCATCGAAACGGGAGCCGGTGGCGGCGTGGCGCAGCGCGAGCCGACGCTGCGCAAGGGGTGGACTGGCCCGCCGCCGGGCCGCCGCGTGGGCGAGGCCTGGTGCAACGAGCACAGCCGGGGCCGTGGCGGCCAGGAGAAGGAATCGGCGGCGCATGGGCGCGACCCTAATGAAGGGTTAAGACGCGCGGAAGCACACCTCACGCGATTGGGACCAATTTCAAAACAAACCCGCTGATTTTTCTCAAAAAAGCGATGAAGCCGGAGGCTTTCTCGCCTTCAGAGCAAGCTTTGCATCCGCAGCATGCCCAGCGCCGCCAGGCTGGGGGCATCCTGCAGGACATTGTCGCGCACCATGGCCTCGATCTCGGCCAGGCTGAAGTCGCGGCAGATGAGGTCCTGCTCCGAGACCTCGCGCTCATGGGCACCCTGCGTCAGCCCGGTGGCCAGGAACACATGGCCGCGCTGGTTGGAGATGCCGGCCCCCTGGAAGATCTGCCCGGCGTGCCGCAGGCTGGCGGCGACCAGCCCGGTTTCCTCGCGCAGCTCGGCGGCGGCGAGCGTGGCCAGGTCCGGGCCGTGCTGCTCCTCCCAGGTGCCCATGGGCAGTTCCCACTGCCGCGCGCGGATCGGGTAGCGGTACTGCTCCACCAGCGTGATGCGGCCGTCCTGGAGCGGCACCACCACCACGAAGTCGCTGCGCTCCACCACGCCGTAGAGCCCGTCCGAGCCGTCGCGGCGGCGGATGCGGTCCTCGCGCACCCGCAGCCAGCGGTTCTCGTAGGCGATGCGGCTGCTGAGGGTGGTGATCTCCTCGGTCATCCCGGCGGCCTTCAGCGGCGCGGCGCCAGGCGCCAGTTGCTGGCCCGCAGCTCCTCCACCGCCCCGTCGAAGGAGGCGATGCGGTCCGGACCGGCGGGGTGGGTGGAGAGGCGGCTCGTCTCCGTCCGGCCGGAGAGGCGGGCCAGGGTGAGCAGCATGTCCCGCGCCTCGCCGATGTCGTAGCCGGCGCGGTGCAGGATGGCGGCGCCCAGCACGTCTGCCTCCCGCTCCTGCGCCTTGCTGTAGGAGATGACGCCGAGCTGCGCGCCGACGCCGGAGGCGGTCTGCGCCAGCTGCCCGGTCTCCAGCCCCGCATAGGCGCCGGCCAGCGAGGCCAGGATGCCGCCCAGCGCCGCCCCCGCCTGGGCGCGGTTCTGGGTGGAGCGGACATGGTCGGCGGCGTGGTGCGCCATCTCGTGCGCCACGACGAAGGCGACCTCGGCGTCGTTGCGGGCATAGTCGGCCACGCCGCGCTGCACGACGATGACGCCCTCGCCGGTGGCGGCGGCATTCAGGTCGGTGCTGGGGTCGTAGACGAAGCGCCATTCGCAGCCGGCGCCGCGGCCGATCTCCTGGCACACGGCGGTGCCGGCCGGCGCCAGGCGCCGGGCCACGCGGGTGATGGCCGCCTTGGCCTCATCCTCGGAGAGGTTGCGACGGCCTGGCGCCGCCCCCTGGCCGATCTCCGACGCCGCCGCCTGCAGCCCCGCCGGCGTCGCCACCGGCACCTCGTAGACGGCCTGCGCGCAGGCGAGCAGCGGCAGGCAGAGCAGCAGCGGGAGGGCAGGGCGCATGGTCATGTCCTTCGGCGGTGTCGGGGAAAGGGAGCGGAGGGCGGCGGAAGAGCCGGGGGCCGGCCGCCGCCTCAGCCGGCGTCGCGGAAGTAGGGCTCGACCGTGCCCTGGAGCTTCATGGTCATCGGGTTGCCCTTGCGGTCCACCGAATTGCCGAGGGTCAGGCGCACCCAGCCCTCGCTGACGCAATACTCGTCCACATTGTTCTTCTCGACGCCCTTGAAGCGGACGCCCACGCCGCGCTCGATGGCGGCGGCGTCGTAATGGGGGCTCTTCGGGTTGCTGGAGAGGCGGTCGGGCGGGGTGTCGGTGCTCATGCTGAGGCCTTGTGCTGGGTCGGCGGGCAGGCGCCGCCGCGCGGTGGGTGATACCCAACCGCGCGGCGCTTTGCCAACCGCCCCCAGGAATGGCTCCTGCGCAGGCTCGGGAATGGGCCAGGCCTCAGGTGACCGGGGCGCCGGCCTCCCGTGCCATGGCCACCATGTCGTGCCGGGCCTTCTGCATGTCGTCCAGCGTGCCGAAGGCGTTCATGTAGTGGCCCTTGAAGCCGCGCCGCTCCAGGAGCGCGAACATCGCGCCGAAGTCGAAATCGCCCTGGCCGGGCAGCAGGTGCTGCTCATGCCCGTTGCGGAAGCAGTCGGCCAGCCGCACCTCCGCCACGCGCTCCAGCGGGATGGCGTCGACGAAGCCCTCCACCCCGTCCGGCATCAGATGTGCGTGATTGGCGGTGAAGGAGAGCGCGAAGGCCGGCGAGTTGATCCGGTCGTAGTAGTAGCGCCACTCCTCGATGGTGTGCGCCAGGTAGTGCACCTCGGCGTCCTCGGGCTCCTTGTTGAGGTTCTCCAGCAGCAGCAGCGCGCCGCGCTCCTCGGCATGGCCCACCATGCGCTTCAGGCGCTCGAGCCCCGCCTCCATGCGCGGCTTCACGTCGGCGGTGAAGTGGTAGCCCGCATGCACCACGATCCATTCCGCGCCCAGCTTCGGCGCAAGGTCGATATAGGCGCGCATGTAGGCATCCACCGCCTCCGACAGGAAGGGCGAGTATTCCGCCACGTTCACCGCCGAGAGGGTGTGCAGGCCGAGCGTCACGCCGCGCCGCGCCGCCTGCTCGCGGATCGCGGCGGCGCGCGCGTCGTCGAACTCGTTCACCCGGTTGGCGCCGGTGTCGAGCTGGATGTCGATGTAGCGGACCTGGTTCTCGGCCGCCCAGTCGATGGCGTCCTCCAGCCGCAGGCGGCGGCCGATATCGACGCCGATCCGGTCAATCAGCAGCATGGCGTTTCCTTCCCGTTGTGCTGTTCATGGGGCGTGTCGGTGGTCTCCGCCGCCGCGTTGCCCTGCGCGATGGCGGCCAGGTAGCGGGCCCGGCCGGCGCGCGTGTGCGCCTCCGCGTGGCGCCGCGCCGGCTCGGCCTTTCCGGCCAGGATGCTGGCCAGCAGGCGATGGTGTTCGGCATTGGCCACCCGCATGTTGCCGGCGGCGTCGAAGGAGCGGCGGCGCAGCAGCAGCAGCTTGCGCGTGTGCTCCAGATAGACGGCCTGCAGCGGCTGGTTGCCGCAGAGGCCGACGATCTGCTGGTGGAACAGCGCGTTGTCGGTGAAGAAGGCCTCGAGCGCACCCTGTTCCACGGCGTGGTCCATGCGCGCCACCGTCGCGCGTAGCGCGCCGGCCTCCGGGCCGTCGCGCCGGCCCTTCAGCCTCTCGGCCAGCAGCGCGGCGGCATGGCCGAACAGCACTGCGTTCAGCTCGTAGATCTGCGCCGCCTCCTCCATCCCGAGGCTGCGGACGAAGGCGCCGCGGTTGAGGATGACGGTGACGAGGCCATCCTTCTCCAGCGCACGCGCCGCCTCGCGCACCGGGCCGCGGCTGACGCCGAGCTGCGCCGCCAGCGCCACCTCGTTCAGCCGCGCCCCGGGGGGCAGCGCACCGCTTTCGATCAACCGTTCCAGCGCCGCCTGCACGCTGCGGCCCAGCGGCTGCCGTGCCGCGATGCGTGCCCGCAGCGCCGAGACGCCGCTGTCCTGGCCTTGGGCCTCGCCGGTGGATGCCAGGACCGCGTCCGGGCCGGTGGCCTCTCGCTGCGACATGGGCGCTTCCTCTCCCGCATGTTCGGGCGGTGTTTATTGTTTACAGCCTGCATGGGCGGTGACAAGCTTCCTCTCCAGGAGAGGAACGAACCGAAAGCGCGGATCGCCACCAGGGCGGCCGGTGCCATACGCCGCCCCGCTGGTCTCCGGCCCGGCGCCTTTCCCCCGACGCGCGTGACCGCATCTGGCATTGCAGCAAGGCCCGGCATTCCATGAACATCCAGTTTTCCCCCGACGCCGCCAACAAGATCCTCACCCGCAAGCAGGACGGCATCGGCTGGCTGACCATCAACCAGCCGGAGAAGCGCAACGCCATCTCGCTCGCCATGTGGGACGCGATCGCCGCCGCGGCCGATGACTTCGCCGCCGACGACGCGGTGCGCGTGGTGGTGATGCACGGCGCGGGCGGCAAGGCCTTCGCCTCCGGCGCCGACATCAGCGAGTTCGACCGCGTGCGCGCCGATGCGGCGGCGCAGCAGGAATATGGCCGCCGCAGCGGCGAGGCGCGCCGCAGGCTCGAAGGGCTGCGCAAGCCGCTGATCGCGATGATCCAGGGCTTCTGCATCGGCGGCGGCTACGCCACGGCGCTGATGGCCGATCTGCGCATCGCCTCGGCCGACAGCCGCTTCGGCATTCCCGCCGCGAAGCTCGGCATCGCCTATGGCTATGAGAGCCTCTCGCGCCTGGTGGCGCTGGCGGGGCCGGCCATGGCCAAGGAGATCCTGTTCACCGGCCGCCAGCTCGACGCCGCGGAGGCGCTGGCCTGCGGGCTGGTCAACCGCGTGGTGCCGCCCGAGGCGCTGGAGGCCACCGTGACCGAGCTGGCGTTGCAGATCGCGCGCAACGCGCCGCTCTCGGTGGAGGCGTCGAAGGTGGCGATCGACCAGATCGCCGGCGACCCGATGGCGCGCGACACCGCGCTGGTGGAGCAGCTGAACCGCGCCTGCTTCGACAGCGCCGACTACGCCGAGGGCCGCCGCGCCTTCCAGGAGAAGCGGCCGCCCGCCTTCACCGGGCGCTGAACTGTTTCCCCGGCCCAAGGGCCAGGAAGCTGTCGTCCCCGGCCCAAGGGCCGGGAAGCTGTCGTCCCCGGCCCAAAGGCCGGGAAGCTGTTGACCCCCGGCCCAAGGGCCGGGCTGGCACCGAGCGGGGCGCGCAAGGCGGACGCAGAGCCGCCACCCCGCCGTGACAAGGGAGGAAATGACGATGATGATCCTGAACAGGCGCCTGATGCTGGGGCTCGCCGCCGGTGGCGCCATGGCGCGCCTCGCCCCCGCGGCGGCGCAGGAGCTGCGGCCGCACGAGAAGGAGCTCTACGAGGCGGCGAAGCGGGAAGGGCAGATCACCTGGTACACCGGCCAGTACCAGGCCGAGCCCTCGCAGGCGATCGGGCGCGGCTTCACCGAGCGCTTCCCCGGCATCACCGTCAACGTGGTGCGCAGCACCTCGCAGGTGGCGTTCCAGCGGCTGGCGCAGGACATGCGCGCCGGCGTCGCGCAATGCGACGTGTTCAGCTCCACCGACCACAGCCACGCCGCCTACCTGAAGCGGCAGGGCCGGCTGATGCCCTACAAGCCGCACAATGCGGAGGGGCTGATCCGCGCCGCGAAGGAGGCGGGCGACCCGGACGGGCACTTCCAGGTCACCTATCTCGGCCTGTTCCTGATGGCGCGGCGCAGCACGGACGTCTCGGAGGCCGAGGCGCCGAAGAGCTGGAAGGAGCTGACCGACCCGAAATGGCGCGGCCGGATCGCCGTCGGCCATCCGGGCTACAGCGGCGCCATCACCTCCTGGTGCCTGGCGATGCGCGAGAAGTACGGCTGGGACTACTTCAAGGCGCTGGAGAAGAACCAGCCGCAGATCGGCCGCTCCAGCGCCGACCCGGTGACGATGCTGAACGCGGGGGAGCGGCAGATCGGCGCCGCCATCCCCTCCGCCACCACGCTGCTGTCCATCTCGCGCGGCAACCCGATCACGCTGATCTATCCGACGGACGGCACGCTGATGGTGCCGGCACCGAGCGGCGCGCTGAAGGACGCGCCGCACCCGAACGCCGCCAGGCTGTTCATGGAGTTCATGACCAGCCCGACCTACTACGCCGTGACCCGGCCCTTCTTCAGCGAGTCGCTGCGCCCCGAGGTGCCGCCGCCCCCCGGTTCCCGCCCGCTCGACGAGGTGCCGCTGATCACCGCCGATCCCAAGGCGCTGGAACGGGACGGGCAGGAGGTGAAGGAACTCTGGCGCGACACCTTCGGCGTCTGATCTGATGACCCCCCCGGTGCAACGACGCCGGGGCGGACTGCCAAGAAGCAATGAGAGGGAGAGAGACGATGCAAGGGATCAGCCGGCGTGGCCTGTTGGCCAGTGCCGCCATCATCGGCAGCGGCGGCGCCGCGATGCGCGCCGCCGCCCAGGACCTGCCGGCGCATGAGCGCGAGCTGTACGAGGCCGCGAAGCGGGAAGGCCAGGTCACCTGGTATTCCGGCCAGCAGAGCGCCGAGACCTCCGAGGCGGTGGGCCGCGCCTTCGGCGAGCGCTACCCGGGCGTGCATGTCAACGTGGTGCGCAGCACCTCGCAGGTGGCGTTCCAGCGGCTTTCGCAGGACATCCGCGCGGGCGTGGCGCAGTGCGACGTGTTCAGCTCGGTCGACTACAGCCACTCCACCTTCCTCAAGCGGCAGGGGCGGCTGATGGCCTACACCCCGCAGAACGCCGCCGGCCTGCTGGAGTTCGCCCGCAAGGCCGGCGACCCGGAGGGCCATTTCCATGTCTTCTACATCGGCGTGCACCTGCTCTCCCGCCACACCGGGCAGGTGCCGGCGGCGGAGGCGCCGAAGAGCTGGCAGGACCTGCTGGACCCGAAGTGGCGCGGCAAGATGGCGGTGGGCCACCCGGGCTTCAGCGGTGCCATCGGCGCCTGGGCCGTGCTGATGCGCAAGATGTATGGCTGGGAGTACTTCACCAAGCTGGAGAAGAACCGGCCGCAGATCGGCCGCTCCAGCATCGACCCCGTGACGGCGCTGAACGCGGGCGAGCGCAGCATCGGCGTCGCCGTGCCCTCGGCCACCGCGCTGCTGTCGATCTCGCGCGGCAATCCGCAGGAGCTGATCTACCCGACCGACGGCACGGTGGTGGTGCCCTCGCCGAGCTGCATCCAGAAGAACGCGCCACACCCGAACGCGGCGAAGCTGTTCATGGAATTCGCCACCGGCCCGGAATACTTCCGTGTCACCCGCAAGTACTTCTCGGAATCCCTGCGCGGCGACGTGCCGCCGCCCGAGGGCGCGAAGCCGCTCGAATCCATCAAGATCATCATGCCCACGCCGCAGGAGATCGAGACCGGGGTGACGGAGGTGAAGGAACAATGGCGCGACACCTTCGGCATCTGAACACGCACACCAACCGCGAGGGAGAGGCGACCGCATGACGGATTCCGCCGCCATCCTGCCCAAGCCCGCCGCGCTGGAGGCGCGGCGGCCAGGGTTGCTCAGGCGCCTGCGCTACCTGGAGCCCTCCAACCTGCTCTGGGTCCTGCTGGTGGCCACGCTGCTGTTCCTGGTGGCGGTGCCGATCGGCAAGCTGCTGGTTGTCTCCTTCGAGGAGCAGGGCACCGGCGCCTTCACCCTCTCCAACTACGCCACCGCCTATGGCCGCGTGCGCTACCTGGAGGCGCTCGGCAACTCGCTGATGCTGGGCGCGCTCTCCTCCTTCTTCTCGGTGATCTTCGCGGTGCCGATGGCCTGGGCGGTCTCGCGCACCGACATGCCGGGCAAGGGCTTCACCTGGGCGATGGTGATGGGCGCCTTCATCATGCCGCCCTATCTCGGCGCGGTGGGCTGGATCCTGCTGGCGGGGCCGAATTCCGGCTTCCTCAACCAGGCCTGGACCTGGCTGACGGGCATAGAATCGCCGCTGGTCAACGTCTACAGCTTCGCCGGGCTCGCCCTCGTCATCGCGCTGCACTCCTTCCCGCTGATCTTCATCTTCGTGAAGTCGGCGCTCGACCTGATCTCCTCGGAGATGGAGGACGCCGCCAACATCCTCGGCGCCGGCACCTGGACGGCGATGCGCAAGGTGACGCTGCCGCTGGTCTGGCCCGCCGTGCTGGGCGGCATCATCGTGGTGTTCCTGGAGACGGTGGCGCTGTTCGGCACGCCGGCCATCATCGGCATCCCGGCGCGCATCAACGTCGTCACCACGCAGCTCTGGCAGTTCTTCGAGTATCCGGTGCGGGTGGAGGTGGCGGCGGCCTACGCCATGCCGCTGCTGCTCATCACCATCGGCATGATCGCGGTGCAGAAGCTGCTGCTGGCGCGCAAGGGCTTCGTCTCGCAGACCGGCAAGGGCGGCGAGCGGCGGCCGATCCGCCTCGGCGGCTGGCGCTGGGCGGTGCTCGGCTACTGCGTCTTCGTCGGCGCGCTCTCGGTGCTGATGCCGCTGGTGGTGCTCTTGCAGGCCTCCTTCGCCAAGGCCTGGGGGCGCGGCCTCTCGTTCGCCAACCTGACGCTGGACAACTACGCCTACCTGCTGTTCCGGCACGAGATGGCGCTCACCTCGATCTGGAATACGCTGTGGTTCTCGGCCGCCTCGGCGACGGCTGCGGTGATCATCGCGGTGCTGGTGGCCTACATCGTGGCGCGGCGGCTGGTGCCCTTCGGCTCGGCGCTGGGCTTCCTGGCCATGGCGCCCTTCGTCATCCCCGGCATCGTCATGGCGATCGGCTTCTACGCCGCCTACGCGGCGCCGCCGGTGGCGCTCTACGGCACGGCGCTGATCATCATCCTGGCCTTCACCGCGCGCTTCCTGCCCATCGCCTTCGCCAACTCCTCCGCCGCGGTGCGCGCCGTGCACCCGGAGATGGAGGAGGCCTCGCGCATCCTGGGCGGCGGGCGGCTGCTGACCATCCGGCGCATCACCGCGCCGCTGATCAGCCGCAGCCTCATCGGCGGCTGGCTGATCGTCTTCATCGTCGCCTCGCGCGAGCTGTCGGCGGCGGTGTTCCTGGTGGGGCCGCGCACGCGCACCATGTCGGTGCTGCTCTACGACCTCAGCGAGGCCGGCAATTTCGAGGTGCTGGCGGCCTTCGGCGGGCTGCTGCTCGCCATCACGCTCATTCTCGTCGCCATCGGCATGAAGCTGGCCGGCCGCGACTTCATGCTGCGGAGGAACTGAGAGACATGCCCCGTCTGACGCTCAAGGGCCTCGGCAAGGCCTATGGCCCGCTCAAGGTGGTGAACGATGTGGACCTGACGCTGGAGGAGGGGGAGTTCGTCTCCCTCCTCGGCCCCTCGGGCTGCGGCAAGACGACGACGCTGCGCATGATCGCGGGCTTCATCGAGCCGACCGAGGGCAGCATCAGCATGAATGGCGAGGTGCTCTCCGCCCCCGGCGCCGTGCTGCCGCCGGAGCGGCGCCGCATGTCGATGATCTTCCAGAGCTACGCCATCTGGCCGAACATGACGGTGGCGGAGAATGTCGGCTTCGGGCTGAAGCTGCAGAAGCTGCCCTCCGCCGAGGTGAAGTCGCGCATCGGCCGCATCCTGGAGGTGGTGAAGATGAGCCACCTGGCGGACCGCTACCCCTCCGAGCTCTCCGGCGGGCAGCAGCAGCGCGTGGCGCTGGCTCGCGCCATCGTGGTGCAGCCCTCCGTGCTGCTGCTCGACGAGCCGCTCTCCAATCTCGACGCCAACCTGCGCGAGGAGATGCGCTTCGAGATCCGCCGCCTGCACGACGAGTTCCGCATCACCACCGTCTATGTCACGCACGACCAGTCGGAGGCGATGGCGACGGCCGACCGCATCGCGGTGATGAATGCCGGGCGCATCGAGCAGGTGGACGCGCCGCACCTGATCTATACGCGGCCGCGCACGCGCTTCGTCGCCGCCTTCATCGGCCGCACCAACCTGCTGGAGGGGCGGCTGGCGAATGGCGAGATCGGGCTGGACGGCTTCGCCCTGCGCGCGGCGCAGCTCGGCGGCGCGCCGCCGGATTCGGCGCGGCCCATCCTGCTCTCCGTGCGGCCGCAGAGCATGGCGCTGCACCGCACCCAGCCCGCCGCGCGCGACGGCTACCCGCTGCTGCCCGCCACCGTGGCCCAGCGCACCTATCTGGGCGAATCCTGGGACTATGTCGTGCACCCGCGGGAGAGCGGGCTGCAGCTGCGCGTGATGGCGCCGCCCCTGCAGGTGCACGAGGTGGGCGAGACGGTCTGGCTGGAGTTCGACCCGCAGCAGATCGCCGTGGTCAACTGAAGGGGAGGGCGGTGGCCGCCGGGCCGCCGCCATGGCCTTCTGCGCCGATGGACGAGCTCACCTTCCTCACGCGGCTGCACCGGCCGGGACTGATCGTCGATGTCGGTGCGCATGACGGGCTGCTGACCCTGCCGCTGGCGCGGCTGCCGGGCGCGCGGGTGCTGGCCTTCGAGCCCCTGCCGCAGGCCCATGCGCGCCTCGCGCGCGCCTGCGCCGGGCTCGGCAACGTCACGCTGCGGCGGGAGGCGCTCTCCGACGCCCCCGGCACGCTGGAGCTGGCGCTGCCGGTGCTGGACGGCGTGCCGCAGGAGCAGTGGGCCTCCACCGTGAAATCCTACGCCGGCTATGGAGCGCGCATCGGCACGCAGCGCGTCGCGGTGCCCGCCATCACGCTGGACAGCCTGGTGCTGGCGGAGATGGCCGCGCTCAAGATCGACGCCGAGGGCGCCGAGTACGAGGTGCTGCGCGGCGCACGGCAGACGCTGCGCCGCTGCCGCCCCCTGCTGACGCTGGAGCTGGAGGAACGGCATCGTGAAGGCGCGACCTGGGCGGTGCCGGCCTTCCTCGACGGGCTGGATTACCACACGGCCTTCCATCTGGATGGCGCTTGGCACCCCATCGCGGCGCTGGACCGGCCCCGCATGCACCGCGCCAGCCCTGACCCTTCGGTCTTCGGCGCGGCCTCGGAGCGGTACGTGTTCACCTTCTTCGCCTGGCCCCGCGAGCGGGATGCCGAGGTCCGCGCCCGTGTGACGACTGCGTAACAGCCTGGCCGAAAAAGAAACCGCCTCCGCTTCTGGCCGTTTTCCTGCGCGGACGAAGAAGGAGAAACGCCAATGGCTATCATCCAGGGCACTGAGGGCAACGACGACCTCGTTTCCCCCAATTCGCGCGAGAACGACATCATCGTCGCGCTCGGGGGCAATGACCGTGTCGAGGCCCGTGGCGGCGATGACCTGATCTACCCGGGCCTCGGCAATGACCGCATCGAGGGCGGCGATGGCCGGGACACCGTCCGCGTCGGCGGCGATATCGCCCAGTGGGAGGTCTACCGCTACGAGGATGAAGGCATCCTGCGCGGCCCTGAGGGAGTGAAGAGCCTTCTGGACGTCGAGGGGCTGGAGTTCGCCGACAATCCCGGCACCTATGAGCTCGACGATTTCAACGAATTCTTCGCCTACACCTATCTGGCGTCGAATCTGGACGTGGCCGACGCGCTGGGCGTGAACCCGGACGCGGCGTGGGACCACTTCCGCGATTTCGGCTCCGTAGAGGGCCGCCAGCTCAGCTTTGACGGCAATGCCTATCTGGCCGCCAACCCGGATGTATTGGCGAACGAGGATTTCGGCGCCAATTCCGACCAGGGCGGCGCGCGCCACTATCTGGCCGCCGGCCGCGCCGAGGGCCGCCCGACCGACTTCGCGGGTCTCTCCTACATCGCCAGCCACGAGGATCTGATCAGCGCCTTCGGCGTGAATGAGGCGCTCGGCACGGAGCACTATGTGCAGAACGGCTTCAATGAGGGCCGGGCCATCAGCTTCGACGGCCTCGACTACGTCGCCAGCTACGGCGACCTGATCGATGCCTTCAAGGGCGCCGGTGGCGCGATGGCGATCGAGGATGCGGGCGCGGCCCACTACATCCAGAATGGCCGCGCCGAGGAGCGTACCGTCGGCTTCGACGGGCTGCAGTATGTGGCCAGCCACACCGACCTGATCGAGGCCTTCCGCGGCGGCAATGGCGCCGAGGCCTATGCCGATGCCGGTGCGCTGCACTACATCCAGAACGGCTACGCCGAGGAGCGCGTGGTCGACCAGTTCAACGAGGCCAGCTACGCCGCTGCGAACATGGACCTGGCCTCGGCGGGCGTGACCTCGGCCGATGCCCTGGCGGCCCACTGGATCCAGTACGGCCTCGCCGAGGGCCGGACCGGCGCCTACGATCCGGTCGTCGCCTGACGCGGACAGGGAGAGCCCGGGCCGGGCTCTTCCGCACCGGGCCGGCATCCTTGCGATGCCGGCCTTTTTCATGCCTGCGCGGCATCCCCTCTCTCGCCTTCCGGCGCGTGGCGGGTATAGCGGAAGACATGATCCAGCCTCGCACCGCCCCCGCCGCACTGCCGCATCGCCGGCTGGCGGCCGCCATCGCCGAGCTGCACCGCAGCCTGCTGAACGCCCAGGCCTCCGGCTCCCCCGCGGCCGGCAATCCCTATGCCCTGCTGCAGGCGGTGATGCACGACCCCGCCTTCCTCTGGCTGCGCCGGCTGAGCGACCTGATCCTGGCGATCGACGAGGCCGGCGCGAAGGGCGCCACCCCTTCGCCGGAGGCGATGCAGGGCTTCCTGTCCCGCGCCACCGGCCTGGTGGAGGAGGGCGATGGCGAGGCGGCGGAGATCCGGCAGAAGATGGGCGGCTTCCTGCTGCGCCCGGATGTGGCCGCCGCGCATGCGAAGCTGCGGGCCGTGCTGGCCGAGCTGCGCGCCCAGCGGCCGCACTGAGCCGCGCGCCATGCGGCAGCACAGCCACCGCCTGGAGGTCGCCACCCGCGGGCGCGGCCTGCGCGACATCACCGCGCCGCTCTGCGGCTGGGTGGCGGAATGCGGCATCGGCACCGGCCTGCTGACAATCTGGTGCCGCCATACCTCCGCCTCGCTGCTGGTGCAGGAAAATGCCTCGCCCGAGGTGCTGCAGGACCTGGAGGATTTCCTCGGCCGCCTGGTGCCGGATGGCGATGCCATGGCCTACCGGCATGACGAGGAGGGGCCGGACGACATGCCCGCGCATCTGCGGGCCGTGCTGACCCAGACGCAGCTTTCCATCCCCGTGCTGGAGGGGAAGCCGGTGCTGGGCCGCTGGCAGGCCGTCTATCTCTGCGAGCACCGCACCCGGCCGCACCGGCGGGAGCTGGTGCTGCACCTGCTGGGCACCCCCGCCGGCTGACGGCCGGGCCTCAGCCCGGCGGCAAGCGGCGCGGTGGCGGCCTGTCCGGCGAGGGCATGTCCAGCGGGGGGCTGTCGAGCGGGCGGTCCAGGTGCTCGCGCAGCAGCCGCATGTTGCGCAGATTGGCGCGGTAGAACACGTCCCCCGCCCAGCCGACCACCGGCACCGCGCTGATCAGCGTGTCGAGGCCGAGATGGCCCAGCATCCGCAGCAGCGTGGGCAATGGTACGCCGAGCCGCCGCGCCTCCCACAGCAGGTAGACCGACACCCCCTTGGAGGCCAGCAGGCCCAGGCCGGGCACCAGGTTCAGCACCGGATCGGCGCCGAAGCGGATGTTGGTGAGGGGAAGGCGCCAGCGGCTGTCCAGCAGGCGGGCGACGGCCTCCAGGCGGCGGCGGGTGGCATCGGTGTCGGCGTCTGTGCGAGGTGGCATGGCAGGGGCCTTGGCAGCGTCTGGAGAGGGAACGCGGGGGCAGGCGTTCCGTCCCCTCCCGCCGGTGGCGATGCACGCCGGGGCTGTGGCGGAGTGCGCCGCCACCCCTTTCCCGCGTGCGTGATCGTTCGAACAAAAGAAGAACATTGCCCCGCTCCCGACCGCATGGCACACCAAGGCAGGACGGGAGGAGGGCATGGAAAATCTGGCGCGCTGGACCCTGGCCCAGACTTTTGGACTGCTGGGCACACTGGCGGTGATCTTCCGCGACAATTACCGCTCTCCCCTGCCGGTGCTGGAGCTGGGCGAAATGCTCGTGCGCTTCGGCCCGCAGGCCTCGGCGCTGGGGCTGCTGCTAGCGCTGTGGCCGGTCTCGGACCTGGTGTTCCGCGCCTGCGCACCGGACCGTGCCTGGCAGTGCGCGGGGGCCTTCAACCGCTGGGCGGTGGCGCTGCTGCTGTTCTTCCTCTGCGCCCATGCGGCGGTGCTGGGGCTGGTGGCGATGTCGGACCCCGCCCTGCTGGCGCGCGCCGTGCGCCCGGCGCTGCGGAGCGCCTATGGGGCGGCGCTGTTGGCCACGGCGCTGCTGTCCCTGGCTTATGTGCTGAGGCTGGAATTCACATTGTGGAAGGCGCATGATCAGGCGATGAGGAACGATCGCCAAGGCTGAGCATGGGGGGGCAGGACATCCTCGCCGCCCTGATCTGGGGTGCCAGCCTGCTCGGTCTCGGGCTGGGCGGCTATGGGGTGGCGCGCTACGGGCTGGGCCTCTGGCGTATCTCGCGCGGCCGCCGCCGGCGCTGAGGCGCGCCTCAGTCCCGCCGCCGCCGGCCGATCAGCCGCGCCACCAGCATCAGCATGCCGCCGGCGACGATGAGGCCGGCCGTGCCCGGGCTCTGTTCCACCGTCTCCAGCAGCATGGCCGGGATCCAGAGCAGGGTGTCCCAGCCCAGCACATGCGCGGCGATGCCCAGCGCCACCAGCAGGCTGCCCAGAAACCAGAGCTGTGACGCCATCCGTCCGTGTTCCGCCTGATCCGTGCGGCGGCCGGCCGGCACCATGCCGGGCCGTGCC
>NZ_JCACVY010000038.1:0-28407 GCF_058833935.1 Roseomonas sp. TS2
CGTCCCAGCCTGCCGTGTCCCAGCCTGCCGTGTCCCAGGCCGCTCCTTCGGCCGGGCCTGCCCGGGCTGAACCCGGTGCCGGCGCGCCTCCGGCCCTGGCCAGGCGGGAGGAGGCGGCGCTGGCCGCCATTGCGGCCCTGGCCAGGCAGGCCGAAGCACCTGCCGCGCCCGCGCCGGTCCCGCACCCCGCCATGGCGGCAGGAGACGCCGCCAGCCTGCCGGCGGAGGCGCCAGGCCCGTCCGCCATGCCCAGCCCATCGCCCCCGCCGGCCGCTGCTGCGGCCACGGGTGCAGCGCCAGCCATTTCCCTCGCCGCGCCGCAACCGGTGCCGCAGCCGGCGCCCCAGGCGGAGCCGCCCCGGCCGCAGCCCGTTCCGCCGCGGCCGCTGGCGCCCGCCTCCCTGGGCGGGTCGCCCACCGCCGATGCCCTGGCCCGGGCGGCCGCTCCGCTCCCGCGCGCAGCCGCGCCGCGGCCGGCGCCCCTGGCGCTGCCCTTTCCGGCCGGCACCGCCGCCGCCGCCCTGCTGCGCGGCGATTCCCTGCTGCTCGCCTTCGACAGCCCGCAGCCGCCCGATGCCGCCACGCTGCGGCGCCTGGCCGCCGCGCTTGGTCCCGTGGAAGTGATGGAGGTGCCCGGCAGCACCGTGCTGCGCCAGCGCAAGGTGCGCCACCCCGCGCAGCTCCGCGCCACGCCGGAAGGCGGCTGGGCGTTGTGGCCCGAGGACGCCGGAGCACCCGCCGCCCCCGCCGTGCAGGCCCGGCACGAGGCGGGCCCGGCGGAGGGCCAGCCCCGCCTGCTGCTGCATGCTGAGGGTGCCGGCCGCGTCATCGCCGTGCCCGACCCGGCCGGCGACGGCCTGCTGCTGCTGGGCCTGGTGGCCCCGCCCGGTGCCGCCCTGCACGGCGCGCAGCAGCACGCGCCGTTCGACCTGCTGCCCACCCAGGCCGGCGTGGCGCTGGCGGTGCGCTCCGACCTGGTGACGCTGCGTTCGGTCCCGGAGGGCTTTGCCGTGCCCCTGGCGCGCGGCGGTGCCCTGGCGCTGCAGCCGGCACCCGCGGGCGAGACCCTGCTGGCGCTGCCGGACGAGCCTGTTTCCGCCCTGCTGGCCCGCCGCCACGCCGCCTTCAACGCGGTGGCCGCCGCGCCCTCCCTGGCGCGCGGGCCGCTGCGCCTGGCGCTGGCCGAGTCGCTGCTGGCGCTCGGGCTGGGGGTGGAGGCGCAGGCCCTGACCACCCTCGCCGTGACCGAGGACCCCCGCCTGGCCAGCGAGCCCCGTGCCATCCTGCTGTCCGGCGCCGGCGCCCTGCTGGCCGGCCGGGCGGAGGAGGCGGCGGCCGCGCTGGAGGATGCGCGCCTGCCGGCGGCGCAACAGGATGTGCGGCTGTGGCGCGCCCTGGCCGGGCTGCGCGATGACGAGCTGGCCCCGGAATCCGAGGCGGCGCTGCGGGAGCTGGAGGCCACGGCCCCGCTGCTGCGCGCCTGGCCGGAGGCCCTGCGCCGCCGCCTTCTGCCGCTGGCGGCGCGCAGCCTGGCCGGGCAGGGCCGGGCCGATACGGCCGCGGCGCTGCTGAGGGACCTGCCGGACGGCGAGGCCGCCACGCCCGGCATCGCCTATGCCCGCGCCCGCATCGCCGAGGCGCAGGGCGACCATCCGGCCGCGCTGGCCGCCTATGGCCCCCTGGCCGAGGGGCGGGACCGCGACCTGCGCGCCCGGGCCATCGGCCGCATGGCGGAGCTGCGCCTCGCCGCCGGCGAGACCGATCCGGCCGGGGCGGCCGCCGCGCTGGCCGCCGGCATCGCCGCCTGGCGCGGCGATGAGCGGGAGCTGTCGCGCCGCCTGCGCGCCGCCGCCCTGTACCGCGAGGCGGGGCAGGCCGAGGCGGCGCTGGAGCTGCTGGAGGAGACCCTCGCGCTGTTCCCCGACGCCGCGCCGCAGATCGCCGCGCTGCGCGACGCGGCGGCGATGCAGCGCCTCGTCCAGCCCGGCCTGCCGGCACTGGAGGCGGCACAGCGGCTGGAGGCGGAGATGCAGACCCTGCCCGCAGGCCCCGCCCTGGACGCGGCGGCGCTGCGCGTGGCCGACGGCCTCGCGGGGCTGGACCTGCATGCCCAGGGCGCCGCGCTGCTGCGCCAGGCCGCGCTGCGCAGCGCGCAGCCGGCGCCGCTGCGGCTGCGCGAGGCCGAGCTGCTGGTGAGCGCGGGGGAGGGTGCCGGCGCCCTGGCCGCGCTGCGCGCCTCCCCGGGGGAGGAGGAGGAGGAGGCCGATGTCCGCCGGGAGATGACGGAGGCGCGTGCCCTGGCCCTGTCCGGCGATGCCGCGGGCGCCGAGGCCGCGCTGCGCGGGCTGGGCGCGGCCGGCGCCGCGCGCCTGGCCACCCTGCTGGCCGAGCGGAAGGACTGGACGGGCGCCGCCGCGGCGCTGGCGCGGCATGCCGCCGCCAGCCTGCCGGCCGCGCCCGCGCCGCTCGACGAGGCGCAGCGGCGCCTGCTGCTGCGCCTGGCCGCCTACCAGGCCCTGGCGGGCGACGAGGCGGGCCTCGCCGCCCTGCGCGCCAGCTATGGCCCGCGCCTGGCCGGCGGGCCGCTGGCCGAGGCCTTCTCGGCCCTCGCCGCCGAGGCGCCGCGCCCGGGCCTGCCCGATCTCGACCGGCTCCGCCGCGAGGTGGCGATGGGGCAGGCGCTCTCCGAGCAGCTGCGCAGCCTGCGCTGAGGCGGCGCGCCGAGCCGGCAATCACCATCCCGTTAACATGGCGGTCGCAAAGCCGGGGCAGCGTGCCGCCATGAGCGTCTCCCGACCCATCCCCGCCGATCCGCTGGCCCTGGCCGGGCAGCGCCTGCACTGGCTGGAGCAGCGGCAGCGCGTGCTGGCGCAGAACATCGCCAATGCCGACACGCCCGGCTACCAGCCGCGCGACCTCACGCCCTTCGCGCAGGCGCTGGGGCGGGCCACCGCGTCGGGCGGCCTGGCGCGCACCGATCCGCGCCACATGGTCTCCTCCACCGGCGGCACCGCGCGCACCGACCGCGCCGCGGCCGAGCGCAGCCCGAACGGCAATGCCGTGGCGCTGGACCAGCAGGCGCTGAAGGTGGCCGAGACCGACCAGGCGCACGCCCTGGCGCTCGGCCTGCACCGCAGCTGGGCCGGGCTGTACCGCACCGCCCTCGGGCGCAGCTGATAAGGACCGGGCAGCATGGATCTCGACCGCGCGCTCAACGTCTCCGCCGCCGGCATGGCGGCACAGTCGGCCCGGCTGCGGGTGGTGGCGGAGAACCTCGCCAACCGCGACAGCACCGGCACCACGCCTGGCGCCGATCCTTACCGGCGCAAGACCCTCACCTTCGAGCGCACGCTCGACCGCGCGACGGGGGTGGAGACGGTGCGGGCCGGGCGCACCGGCACCGCGCCGGGCGAGTTCCCCGAGCATTACGACCCGCACCACCCGGCCGCCGATGCGCGCGGCTATGTCCGCACGCCGAACGTGGACAGCCTGATCGAGGTGATGGACATGCGCGAGGCCCAGCGCAGCTACAGCGCCAACCTCTCCGTGCTGGAGACGACGCGCGGGATGCTGATGCGCACCATCGAGGCGCTGCGCTCGTGAGCGCGCCGCTCTCCGGCCTCGCCGCCTACCGCGCCCTGGGCGCACAGGCCGGCGCGGCGCCGGCCGTTCCATCCCAGCCGGGCCAGGGCGGCAGCTTCGGCGCCATGCTGGAGCGCGCCATGGAAGGCGCCGTGCAGGCCACGCGGACCGCCGACGCGACCAGCGTGCAGGCGCTGACCGGCCAGGCGGGCGTCACCGACGTGGTGCTGGCCGTCTCCCGCGCCGAGCTGGCGCTGCAGGCCACCGTGGCGCTGCGCGACCGCGTGGTCTCCGCCTACCAGGAGATCATGCGCATGCCGATCTGACGGGCCACGGGCCCGTCCCGCGGCGCCGGTCTCCTGCCGGCGCCCCTACCCCTTCGCACGGGCCGCAGGACGCGGCCGGCAGCCGCAGGAGGCGGCACAGGCGATGGACAGCGATATCGTGGCCCTGGCCGGGCAGCAGGCGCTCTGGACGGCGTTGCTGGTGGGCGGGCCGATGCTGGTGGTGCTGCTGGTGGTCGGCCTGGCCGTGGCCGTGCTGCAGGCCCTGACGCAGATCCAGGAGGCGGCGCTGGCCTTCGTGCCGAAGCTGGTGGCGCTGGCGGTGGTGCTGCTGGTGGGCGGGCCGATGGCGGCCGGCGCGCTGCGTGGCTTCACCGAGGAGATCTTCGCGCAGGTCGTGGCCGTCGGCGGGCTGCGGTGAGCGAGGCCGAGTGGCTCGGCCAGTTGCCGCTGCTGGCCTTCCAGGCGGCGCTGCTGATGGCGCGCATCGGCGCCTGCGGCATGGTGCTGCCAGGGCTGGGCGAGGCCGATGTGCCGGCCACGCTGCGGCTCGGGCTGGCGCTCGCCGTGGTGGCGCTGCTGCTGCCGGTGCTGGCACCCGGCCTGCCGCCGGAGCCGGCGGGCATCGGCGGCCTGGCCGCGCTGGTGGCCACCGAGGTGGCGGTGGGGCTGTGGCTGGGCTGGCTGGCACGGCTGGCCAGCTTCGCGCTGGTCACGGCGGGGCAGGCCATCGGCTTCCTCATCGGCCTGTCCAGCCTGCTGGGGCAGGACCCTGTGCAGGGCGCGCAGGGCCTCGCCACGGGGCGGCTGATGGGGATGGCCGCCGCCATCCTGGCGCTGAGCACCGGCCTCTACGCCCTGCCGCTGCGGGCGCTGGCCGAGAGCTACGCGCTGCTGCCGGCCGGCGCGCCCTTGCCTGCCGGCCCGGCGGCCGAGGCGGTGGTGGCGGCCACCGCCGGCAGCTTCGCGCTGGCCATGCGGCTGGCGGCGCCGCTGCTGCTGCTGGCCGTGCTGCTGCAGGCCGGTAGCGGGCTGCTCGCCCGCGCCGCGCCGCAGGCGCAGATCTTCGTCATCGCCGCGCCGGCGCAGACGCTCGCCGGCATCGCGCTGCTGGCGGCGCTGCTGCCGCTGATCCTGGAGCACTGGCTGGCCGCCGCCCAGGCCGCCTTCTCCGTGCTGCCCGGGCTGGGCTGAGGCGGGCGCCATGGCCGAGGAGCAGGGCGATGCCGACGACAAGCAACTCGACGCCTCGCAACGCCGGCTGGACCGCGCGCGCGAGCAGGGCGACGTGCCGCTGGCGCGCGAGGCGGTGCAGCTCGCCAGCCTGGCGGGCGGCGCGCTGGCGCTCGGCCTGCTCGGCCCGGCGCTGGGCCGCAGCCTGATCGAGGAGACGCGGGCGATCTTCGCCGGCGCGCACATGCTGCGCGCGGATGCGGCGGCGGCCTCGCTGCTGCGCGCCGCCCTGCCGCTGATGCTGGCCGTGGCCGCCATGGCGGCGCTCGGCGCCGTGGCGGCGACGCTGCTGCAGACCCGCCTCCTGGTCTCCGCCCAGGCGATGGCGCCGAAGCTCTCCAAGATCAGCCCGCTGGCCGGCGCCAAGCGGCTGTTCGGCCCGCATGGGCTGCAGGAGCTGGCACGCGCGCTGCTGAAGCTCGGCGCCACGGGGCTGGCGCTGTGGTGGGTGGCGGCCGATGCGCTGCCGGCGCTGCGCGGCGTGCTGGCCGAGCCGCCCGAGGCGATGACGGCATTGCTGGCCGAGCTGCTGGGGCGGCTGGTGATGGCGGCGCTGGCGGCGCTGGCCGTGCTGGCGGCGGCGGATTTCCTGTGGGTGCGGCTGCGCTTCGCGCGGCGGATGCGGATGAGCCTGCAGGAGATGAAGGAGGAGATGAAGGAGAGCGACGGCGACCCGCATCTGCGCGCCAAGCGCCGCGCCAGGATGCTCGGCCGCCGCCGCCGCCGCGTGCAGGAGGCGGTGCCGAAGGCCACGGTGGTGGTGACCAACCCGACGCACTATGCCGTCGCCCTGGCCTATGACCGCGCGGCGGATGCGGCGCCGCGCGTGGTGGCGCGTGGCGTGGACGCCGCCGCCGCGCGCATCCGCCGCATCGCCGAGGCGCATGGCGTGCCGCTGGTGGCCAACCCGCCCCTGGCCCGCGCCCTCTACCGGCTGGAGGAGGAGGCGCCGATCCCGCCCGAGCATTTCCAGGCCGTGGCGGAGCTGATCGCGCTGGTGTGGCGGATGCGCGGCCCGGCGGCGCGCTGAGGCACGCCGCGCCGGGTCACGCCCCGCTCGCCTCGATCCGCGCTTTCTCGGCCGAGATCGCCTCGCCCAGGTGGTCCATCACGGCGCGGATGCGCGGCGTCTGCCGCAGGTCCGGATGCGTGAGCAGCCAGAGCGTGCCCGCCATCTCCGGCACCGGCGCCGAGAGCCGCGCGAGGCCCGGCCACGCATCCCCCGCGAAGCAGGGCAGGTGGCCGATGCCAAGCCCCGCCCGCACCGCATCCGCCATGGCCAGCACGCTGTCGAAGCGGCCGGCGATACGCTCCGGCGGCACGCGCGCGGCGGCGCGGCGCTGGCGCCGCAGGCCGGCCAGGGCCTCGCCCGGCAGCACCCAGGGGGCGGTCTCCGGCGCCAGCCCGCCGCCGGCCGGGCCGTAGAGCGCCCAGGCGATGCGCGCCACGCGGCGGCCCACCAGCGTCTCCGGCGGCGCGTCGCTGGCGCGCAGCGCCACGTCGGCGTCGCGGCGGGAGAGGTTGGCGGCGGCGTTGCCGGTGACGATGTCGAGCCGGATCGCCGGCTGCGCGGCGCGCAGCGTGGCCAGCATGGGCAGCAGCAGCCCGGCCAGCAGCAGGTCGCTGGTGGCCAGCCGCACCTCGCCCGAGGGCAGCGGCACCTGCCCCGCCAGGCGGCGCGTGACGGCGGTGATGTCCGCCTCCACCCGCGCGGCCAGCGCCGCCATCTCCTCGCCGGCCGGCGTCGCCACATAGCCCGCGCGGCGGCGCTCGAAGAGCGGGCAGCCGATCCGCGCCTCGATCTGCCCCAGCCGGCGGAAGGCGGTGGAGTGGTGCACCCCGAGCCGCGCCGCCGCCGCCGGCAGGTTGCCGGTGCGGGCGATGGCGTCGATCAGGCGGACATCATCCCAGGCGACGCCGCGCGGCGGTTCGGTCATGGCGCATCCTTCATGGGCCGGGATTCATGGGCCGGGGCTGGCAGGCTAGCCCGCGCTGCGATGCAATTCCAGGGCACAGGCCGCAAGGTTCCGATTGCGCCAGTGCAACCGGGTTTCGCTTTCGCCCGGGCCTTCCGCCACCCATTCTGGGGTCAACCCGGTGCATCCCGCACCGCCAAGGAGACCCGGACCATGACCCGCAACGGCATCCACCACGTCACCGCCATCGCAGGAAAGGCGCGGCAGAACCTGGAATTCTACACCCGCACCCTGGGGCTGCGGCTGGTGAAGAAGACGGTGAACTTCGACGACCCCGGCGCCTACCACCTCTACTACGGCGACGCGGCGGGCAGTCCCGGCACCATCCTCACCTTCTTCCCCTGGGAGAACGCCGCCCCCGGCCGCGCCGGCGCGGGCGAGCTGCAGGAGACGGTGTTCCGCGTGCCACAGGCCTCGCTCGGCTACTGGACGCAGCGCCTGGTCAACCACGGCGTGCAGCGGACGGGGCGCCTCGGCGAGACGCTGCTCGCCTTCCGCGACCCGGATGGCATGCATCTGGCGCTCGTCGGCCTGCCCGGCATCGAGGCCGAGCCGGCCTGGGAGAATGGCGAGATCCCCGCCGAGCACGCCATCCGCGGCTTCCACGGCGTCTCGCTGCTGGTGGGGGACGCGGCGCCGACGGGCGCCATCCTCTCCGATGTCTTCGGCTTCGCGGCGGCGGGGCGGGAGGGGGAGACGCACCGCTTCCAGGTGCCGGGCATGGCGCTGGGCGGCATCGTCGACCTGCGCGTGGTGGCGGGGGCGATGCCGGCACGGCTGGGCCGCGGCTCGGTGCACCACCTGGCCTTCCGCGCCGCCGATGACGCGGCGGAGATGGACATGGTGCGGCGCCTGGCCGAGAACCACGGCATCCACACCACCGAGCAGAAGGACCGCAACTACTTCCGCTCGGTCTATTTCCGCGAGCCGGGCCATGTGCTGTTCGAGATCGCGACCGACGTGCCCGGCTTCGCGGTGGACGAGGCCCCGGCCGCGCTGGGCCAGGCGCTGAAGCTGCCCGGCTTCCTCGAAGGCCACCGCGCGGCCATCGAATCCGCGCTGCCGGCGCTCGGCTGAAGGAGGAGAGGATGGAAGGCTTCCAGTACCGCTTCGAGCCGGGCACCGACCCGGCTCTCCCCCCGCTGCTGCTGCTGCACGGCACCGGCGGCGACGAGCATGACCTGATCCCGCTGGGGCGGGAGGTGGCGCCGGGCGCGGCGCTGCTCTCCCCGCGCGGGCGGGTGCTGGAGCACGGCATGCCGCGCTTCTTCCGCCGGCTGGCGGAGGGCGTGTTCGACGAGGACGACCTGCGCGCGCAGGCGGCGGCGCTGGCCGGCTTCGTGGCGGCGGCGCGGGAGCGACACGGGCTGGCGGCGCCCGTCGCGCTCGGCTTCTCGAATGGGGCGAACATCGCGGCGGCGCTGCTGCTGCTGCACCCCGGCACGCTGGCGGGCGCCGCGCTGCTGCGCGCCATGCCGCCGCTGCGCCAGCCGCCCGAGGTGGCGCTGCCCGGCACGCCGGTGTTGATGCTTTCGGGTCAGGCGGACCCGATCATCCCGCCGCAGGGCAGCGCGGCGCTGGCTGCCACGCTGGAAGCCGCGGGGGCGGCGGTGACGCACCGCAGCCTGCCCACCGGGCACGGTCTGACACGCACCGATCTCGTGCTGACACGGGAGTGGCTGGAGAACGGTTTGAAGTGAAAGCTTCCTTCTTTTTCTGAAGAAAAAGAAGCAAAAAGACTTTTCGAGTTTGGCGCGGGGCATTTCAACATGCCGGCCAAACCCGAAAAGTTTTTTGGTTCTTTTTTCCAAAAAAGAACGCTTCTCCTTACACGATTACGGGCCGCACCGCCGCCGTCATCCAGGCGGCGAGCCCGGTCAGCGCCGCATCGCCATGGCGCTGGCCGATCACCTGCACGCCCACCGGCAGCCCCTCCATGGCGATCAGCGGCAGGGTGATGGCGGGCGAGCCCAGCACCGAGGTGGCGGCGTTGTAGGCCGGCAGCCCGGTGGTGTGGGTGACGCCGGAATCCTTCGCCGTGTTCTCCATCGGCGGCGCGGGGCCGACGGAGCTGAGGCTGACCAGCCCATCCGCCAGCGGCGCCAGCGCGGCGAAGGCCTGCTGCGCGAAGTCCCGCTTCTGCAGGGCGAGGCGGTAGTCGTCGATCGTCATGCTCCGCGCGAGGGCGAGGCGGGACATCATGCTGTCGCTGAGGCCGGTCGGGAAGCGCTCGACGAGGTTCTCCAGCGTCCAGCGCAGCTCGTAGCCGCAGAGGTCGCGGCAGAGGGCGAGGCTCTCGCCGATCGCCTGCTCGAAGGCTTCGATCAGCGGGCTGTCGCCCCGGCGCAGCAGCGTCACCCCGGCATCGCGGAGCTGGCGCAGCACGCGGTCGAAGGCCTCGGCAGTGCGCGGGTCGGTCTGCGCCCAGCCCTCGCTCTCCATGACGATCAGCCGCCCGGGCTTTGCCGGCGGGCGCGGCGCCGCCTCGCCGAACAGGCCCGGGTGCCCGGGGTCGCCGCCCGAGCGCTGCGCCATCTCGTAGGTGACGCGCCACATATCCTCCAGGCACCCGGCATGGACGCCGATATGGCTCTGGCTGAAGGCCAGCCGCTCGCCGCGGTGGATGGCGCCGAAGGTGGGCTTGATGGCGGTGTTGGCGCAGAAGCCGGCGGGGCGGATGATGGAGCCCACCACCTGCGTGCCCAGCGCCGCCGGCACCATCGCCGCGCCGATCGCCGCCGCCGAGCCGGAGGAGGAGCCGCCCGGCGTGTGCGCCGCGTTGAACGGGTTGGTGGTGGGGCCGGGGTGGGACATGCCCAGCTCGGTCGTCACCGTCTTGCCCAGGATCACCGCGCCGGCCTGCCGGAGCGCCACGACGCTGGCGCTGTCCATCTTCGTCTGCGCGCCCTTGAACAGGGGGGTGCCCTGCTCGGTCGGCATGTCCTTGGTCTGCAGCATGTCCTTGATGCCGACCGGCATGCCGTCGATCGGCGAGAGGGCGCGGCCCTCCTTGTAGCGCGCGGTCGCGGCGTCGGCGGCGGCGCGGGCGCCTTCCTCGTTCAGCGTCACCCAGGCGCGCACCACCGGCTCGCGCGCGGCGATGACCTCCAGGCAGCGCTCCAGATAGGCGCGCGGCGTATCCCGCCCCTCCACGAAGCCGGGCACGGCGTCGTGGAAGGTCATCGGGCGGAAGGTGGCGGGGTCGTAGGTGGAGGCGGTCATGGCTTGGTCTCCCTTCGCGTCAGGCGGCGTCATGCGCGGCGATCCAGGCCTCGGCGACCTCGGTTCCGGTCGCGAACCAGACATTGGGGAAGCCCCTGATCCAGCCGATCATCTCGCGCAGCAGCGCGATGCGGCTGGGGCGGCCGATGATCTGCGGATGCATCACCAGGTTGAACAGCCCGCCCCAGCGGTAGAGCTCCCGGAACTCGTCCTGGAAGATCTCCAGCAGGTGGCTGTTGGGGAAGATCGGGCGGGGCGACTTGATGGAGAACAGCGCGTGCGGCGCATCGTCCGTGCTCCAGTGCCAGGGCAGCTCCACCGGGCCGCGCCCGCCATCCGGCAGGGTGAGGCGATAGGGCACCACGTCGTCCAGCAGCGAGCTGTCGTAGAGGAAATTGTGCTTCTGGAGGAGCTTCAGCATGTTGTCGCTGGATTCGCCGGCGGGCGAGCGGTAGCCGCGCGGCACCACGCCCAGCACGCGCTTCAGCGCCTCCAGCCCCTTCTCCATCTCCTCCACCTCCTTCTCGGGGAAGTCGGGATCGATCCAGGCGTGGGAGTAGGAGTGGTGCGCCACCTCGTGCCCGCCGGCCACGATCATCTCGGCGCGGCTGGCATGGTGCTCGGCGGTCCAGCCGGGGACGAAGAAGGTGCCGCGCACCTCCTCCTCCCGCAGCAGCTCCAGGATCTTCGGCACGCCGACCTTGGCGCCGTAGGTGCCCTGGCTCAGCGTGCCGGGGCGGCGCGCATTGGCCGGGTCGCGCGAGAGCCACAGAGTCTCCGCGTCGAAGTCGAAGGTGAGCATGACGGCGATGCGCGCGCCGCCGGGCCAACGGACGGATTTGTCGATCATGCCGGTCTCCTCTCAATCATTGCCAGGCGGCGGATTGCGGGCCAGGAGCCAGCCGCCTTCCACCGCGATCATCGCCGCCACCTCCTCCGGCTGCCCGGCGCGCCGCAGCGGCATGGGCGCCAGCATCGCGCGCCGGCAGTCGGGGTTGCGCGAGATGCCCCTCGGCCATCGCCGGGTTGCGGCCGGCCAGCAGGAGGCGCCCTCGGCGGCGAAGCGGCGGGCCGTGGCGGCGCCGGTGCCGCCCGCCGCGCCGGTGACGAGGGCGACGCGCCCGGCGAGGCGCTCCGCCTCAGGCAAGCCGCCCGCCATCGACGGGCAGGCAGACGCCCGTGGTGAAGCTGGCGGCATCGCTGAGCAGGAACAGCACGCTCTCCGCCACCTCCGCCGCCTGGCCGAAGCGGCCGAGCGGATGGCGGGCGCGGAACTCCGCCTCGCGCCGGGCACGCGCCTCGGGGCTGCCGGCGCCGGCGAAGGTCGCCTCCAGCATCGGCGTCTCGATCGAGCCCGGGCAGACGCAGTTGACGCGGATGCCCTCGGCGGCGTGCGCGACGGCGAGGCTGCGGCTCAGCATCACCACCGCGCCCTTGCTGGCGGAGTAGGCGGGCATGGTGGCGGAGCCGGTGAGGCCGGCCGTGGAGGCGAAGGTGACCACCGCGCCGCCCCCCGCTTCACGCAGCAGCGGCAGCAGGGCGCGCAGGGTGAGCCAGGTGCCCTTCACGTTCACGTCGAAAAGCAGGTCCCACTCCGCCTCTTCCAGCGCCGTCACCGGCCGGGTGGGGCCCAGCAGCCCGGCGGCGGTGGCCACCAGCGTCACCGGGCCCAGCGCCGCGGCGCGCTCCGCCAGCGCCTGCTGGTCGGCGGCGCGGGTCACGTCGCCCGCCAGCCATTCGGCGCCGGGGCAGGCCTCGGCGGTGCGGCGCAGCCCGGCTTCGTCGCGGTCGAACAGGAGAAGGCGGGCGCCCTCGCGCGCCAGGGCCTCCGCCGTGGCCCGCCCGAGCCCGGAGGCGGCGCCGGTGACGACGCCCATCCGCCCCGCGAAGCGCCCGGCGCTCATGCCGGAACAGCCTGACAGATTGCCATGATCCGAAGCTTCCGTATTTTTGTTCAATACGATCGAATTATATCGAAAAGCTAAGAGGAGTTTTCCGCCGATGTCAAAGGCGAAGGGCCTGCCGGCCCAGGCGGGCACACCCGACCCCCGGCTCTACATCCAGGCGGTGGAGCGGGCGATGCGCGTGCTGGAGGTGTTCGGCCATGACCCGCGGCCATTGTCCCTGGCCGAGATCGCCGCCGCCGTCGGCATCGACAAGAGCGGCGCGCAACGGCTCTGCCATACCCTTCGCCACCTGGGATACCTGGAGGCCGATCCGGGCGGGCAGGGGCTGCGGCCCGGCCTGCGGCTGATGGACCGCTCCTTCGATTTCCTGCGCATGCACCCCTTGGTGGAACGCGCCACGCCGGCCCTGATGGAACTGCGCCGCGCCACCCAGGAGCGGGTGGATCTGAGCCTGCCGGATGACCTCAGCATCGTCTATGCGGTGCGGCTGCAAAGCAAGCGGGAGACCTTCTTCGCCACGCTGGTCGGCCGCCGCCTGCCGGCCTTCTGCTCCTCGGGCGGGCGCGCGATGATGGCGGCGCTGCCGGATGCGGTGGTGGAGGACATCCTGGCCCGTTCGGACCGGCGGCCGCTGACGCCCCGCACCATCACCGCCCTGCCGGCCCTGCGCGCCAAGATCGCCGAGGCCCGCACCGATGGCTACGCGCTGGCCTGCGAGGAAGGGTTGCTGGGCGAGATCGTGCTGGCGGCGGCGGTGCGGGACCGGCAGGGCAGGCCCGTTGCGGCCATCCATATCGCCGCCTCCCTCTCGGAATGGGAGGAGGCCGATTTCCGCCGCCGGATGGCGCCGCTGGCCATGGAGGCTGCACGCGCCCTCAGTGGCTGAGCGCCTCCGCCTGCCACAGCGAATCGGGACAGTATCTTACAATTCATGGTTGTTTTGAGGCAGGGAAGCCTACCAGGAAGTGGATTTAATCCCTTCCCACCCTGCCGAAAGCATTATAACCTCTCCGTGAGGAGAGACATTCGGCCCAGCGAACTTTTCGCGAGCTTAATATTTCCTCCACTAAACTCCGAAATCCACCTCCCTCAGACAAAGCCTGGTCAGAGAAATGGAATCTCGTACGGATATCCACGCGAATGAACTTCGTGACCTGCGCCGGAGCTCTTTGAAGGGTTGGGTTCGGAAACTTCGGTTGCCCGTGCCGCGGCGGCTTTCTCCTTCCAAGGGCCTGATGATCGGCCTGCTTTTCTCTTCCTTGCTCTGGGCCGCGATCATCGGCTTCTTCGTCACCTTCTGATCCGGTTCCCGCGCCATCACGCCCGCGGGGCGCGGCGGTGCACCATCATGTCGTTCTCGCCTTCCTGCACCGTGTCGCCGCGCTGCGTCCGCAGGGCGAAGGCAAGGGTGACGATGCCGCGGTCGGCATGGCGGGTCTCCCGCAGCCCGGCGACGCGGATCGTCGCCTGAAGCCGGTCGCCCACCAGGATCGGGCCGGTGAAGCGCCAGCGCCAGCCCAACGAGACGATGGCGGCAAGCTGGGTCTGCGCCCGGTTCTTCAGCCCGTCCGCCAGGGCCAGCCCCAGCAGCCCATGCGCCACCCGGCCCGGATAGCCCAGCGCCTGCGCATAGGCATCGTCCATGTGGATGTCGTAGAAATCGCCGGAGAGGCCGGCGAAGGCCAGCAGGTGCGCCTCCGTCACCTGGATGCCGCCGGTGGTCCATTCCAGACCGGGCTCGATCTCCTCGAAATGCAGGCGGCGGTCGGTCATGCGCGCGGCTCCCGGCGTGGCAGGCTCAGAGGCGGCCGACATGCAGGCCCCCGTCGATGTGCAGCGCGTCGCCGGTGCTGAAGGGCAGGTCGCCCGCCGCCAGCATGGCGACGGCGCGGCCCACATCCTCCGGCTCCCCCCAGCGGCGGATGGGCGAGAGCCCCTCGGCGATGCGGCGGGAATAGGCCTCGGCCACCGGCGCCGTCAGGTCGGTGCGGATGACGCCGGGGCGGATCTCGTGCACGGCGATGCCCGCCTCCGCCAGGCGCAGCGCGAAGAGCCGCGCCAGCATGGAGACCGCCGTCTTGGCGGCGCAGTACTCGCCACGGTCGGGGGAGGCGAGCTGCGCATTCGCCGAGGAGATGAAGAGGATGCTGCGCGGCTGCGCCGCCGGCGGCACCTCCAGCATCCGCCGCGCCACGGCCTGGGTGAGGAAGAAGGTGCCGCGCGCATTGACGCCGAAGGCGCGGTCCCAGGATTCCGGCGAGACATCCAGCAGGTCGCCGCGCCGCATCGCGCCGACACCGGCATTGTTCACCAGGCAGTCGAGGCCGCCCTGGTCTTCCCACGCCGCCTGGACGAAGGCGTCGTGCTCCTCCAGCCGCGCCACGTCCAGCCGGCGGAAGGCGAAGCGGCCGCCGGCGGCCCGCACCAGCGCCGCCGTCTCCTCGGCGCCCTCCTCGGCGATGTCGGCGGCCAGGATGTCGAAGCCCCGGCCCGCCAGCGCCACGCAGCAGGCCCGGCCGATGCCGCGCCGCCCGCCCGTGACCAGGGCAACGGGGCGCCTCTGCGGAAGCGCGCTCATGCCAGCAGCGTCCGCGCCATGATCATGCGCTGAATCTGATTCGTCCCTTCGTAGATCTGGGTGATCTTCGCGTCGCGGTACAGCCGCTCCACCCGCACGCCGCGGATGTAGCCGCTGCCGCCATGGATCTGCACCGCATCGGCGGTGCGGGCGACCGCGGCATCGGAGGCGAAGCACTTGGCCATGCTCGCCTCCAGCGTGGCGCGGCGGCCTTCGTCGAGCACGCGGGCGGCGTGGTGCACCATCAGCCGCGCGGCGTGCGCGTCCTTCGCCATGTCGGCGATCATCCACTGCACCGCCTGGAAATCGGCGATGGGCTGGCCGAACTGCCGGCGCTGCCTGGCATAATCGATGCTCTCCTCCAGCGCGGCGCGCAGGATGCCGAGCGCCAGCGCGGCGATGCCGACGCGGCCCTTGTCCAGCACCGACATCATCATGTGGAAGCCGCGCCCCTCCTGGCCCAGCATGGCGCCGGCCGGCAGCCGCACGCCCTCGAAGCGCAGCCCGCCGACGGGGGAGGCGCGCTGGCCCATCTTGCGCTCCTTGCGATCACGCGTGACGCCGGCGCTGTCCAGGTCGACCAGGAAGATCGACATGCCGCGATGCCCCGCCGCCGGGTCGGTGCGTACCAGCACGGCGGCGAAATCGGCCACGGGGGCATTGTGGATCCACAGCTTGGCGCCCTCCAGCAGCCAGCCATCGCCGTCACGCCGGGCCTGGGTGCGCAGGCCGGCGAGATCGGAGCCGGCCTCGGCCTCGGTCAGCGCATAGGCGCAGCGGCGCTCGGCGCGCAGCAGGGGGCGGAGGTAGCGCTCCTGCTGGGCGGGCGTGCCATGCTCGGTGAGCAGCGTGCCGAGCAGTTCCACCAGCCCCACCTGGTCGGCCACCGAGGCATAGCCGCGCGACAGTTCCTCCATCACCAGCGCATAGGCCAGCACGTCGGCCCCCGCGCCGCCCAGCGCCTCCGGCACGCTGACGCCGAACAGCCCGGCCCCGGCGAGGCGGCGGTACAGCGCCTCGGGGTAGCGCTCCTCCTCATCCAGCACGGCGGCGAGCGGCGCCACCTCCTCCTCCGCGAAGCGGCGCGCGGCATCGCGCAGGGCGGCGTGCCATTCCGTGGCACCGGCAGGCAGGGCGTCTTCCAACACCGGGCGTTCTTCCCTCTCGCTTGGTCCGCGCGGCCTTCTTCGAGGCGGGGCCGCGTCGGCCTGGTTCAGTCGGCGCGGCGCAGGCGCGCCCCGCAGGATTCGCGCACCACCAGCGCCGGCGGCAGGATCTCGCGCAGCGGCGGCGCCTCCGGCTGTTCCATGCGGTGCAGCAGCACCCGCGCCGCCGCCTGGCCGATGACGCGCGGCGCGACGCGGATGGTGGTGAGCGGCGGGTACCAGTGCGCCGCCTCCCGCACATCGTCGAAGCCCGTCACGGCCACGTCGCGGCCGGGCATGCGGCCGGCGCGCAGCAGGCCGAGCGTGGCGCCGAAGGCCACGGAATCATTGAAGCAGACCAGCGCGGTCGGACTCTCCGGCGGCAGCGCCTGGGCGATCGCGGCGGCGGCGCCGATATCGGTGGAGCAGGGGAGGTGTTCCGCCGCCAGCCCGGCCCGCGCCATGCTGCGCGCATAGCCGTCCCACCGCCCGGTGCTGACCGAGTTGCGCGCGGCGCCGCCCAGGAAGGCGATGCGGCGGTGGCCGAGGCCCAGCAGATGCTCGGTGGCCAGCCGCGTGCCGGCGCGGTTGTCCGGCCCCGCATGGGCGCCGGCGCGGAAGCCGCGCACCACCGTGGCATGCGGCACGCGCCAGGCCTGGAGTTCGCCGATCAGCGCCGGGGGTGTGCCCGTGGCGGGCATCAGCAGCACGCCGTCCACCGGCTGCTCCCGGAAGCGCTCCAGCATCCGCCGCTGGCGCAGCACGGATTCGGAGGTGTTGGCCAGCATGGTGGCGTAGCCGGCCTCGTCCAGCGCCTCCTCCACGCCGGCGGTCAGCTCCGCGTAGAAGGGGTTGGTCAGCTCGCAGACCAGCAGGCCGACCGTGTGCGACTTGCCGGAGCGCATCAGCGCGGCGGAGCGGTCATACACATAGCCGAGGCGCTCGGCGGCCTCGCGCACGGCGCGGCGGGTCTCCGGGCGCAGCCGGGAATCGTCGCGCAGCGCCAGGGCGGCGGTGGACAGCGCCACCCCCGCCTCACGTGCCACGTCCTTGATCCTCACCCGCTGCATCCGCGCCCGCGTCTCGCTGTGCCATGGCAGGATTGGAACGTTCCAATTGCCCTGTCAAGGCGAGGCGAGGCGCGGGGGAGGGCCAGGGGCGGCGCCCCTGGCCTGGCCGTCAGTCGGGGCGCACGCCGTTGTCCCGCGCCACCCGGCCCCAGCTGTCGATCTGCGTGCCGACGAAGCGGGCGAGATCCGCGGGCTCGGAGAGCACGAGTTCCGCCTGGTTCAGCTCGGCGAACTGGCTGGCGATACGCGGCTCCCGGTAGGTCTCGACCAGCGCCGCGCGGAAGCGCTGGATGACCGGCTCCGGCGTTCCCGCCGGGGCGAAGACGCCCCACCAGGCCACGGCGGTCAGGCCCGGGAAGCCGGCCTCGGCGGTGGTGGGCACCTCCGGCAGGCCGGCCAGCCGCTGCTCGCCCAGCTGCAGCAGCGGCCGCAGCGAGCCGGCGGAGATGTGCGGCGCGAGCAGGGCGCTGCTGCCGATCATCATGTCGATATGGCCGGCCACCGCGTCGTTCACCGCCAACCCGCCGCCGCGATAGGGCAGGTGGGTCATGCTCACCCCGGCGCGGCGGGCCAGCATCAGCATGGCGAGGTGCCCGATGGTGCCGTTGCCGGTGGAGCCGAAGGTGACACCGCCGCGCTTGGCCGCGGCCAGGACGTCGGCCATGGTCTTGTAGGGCTTGCCCGGCTGGCAGGCCACCACATAGGGCGCATGGCCGATCTGGGTGACGGGCGCCAGGTCGCGCTGGATGTCGAAAGGAAGGCTGGGCACCAGCACCGGCATCACGGCATGGGAGTCGAAGGTCAGCAGCCAGGTCTGCCCGTCGGGCCGGGCCTTAGCGGCGACATCGGTGCCGATGCTGCCGGCCGCGCCGCTGCGGTTCTCCACCACGATCGGCACGCCGAGGCGCTGTTGCAGGCCCGGCGCCGCCAGCCGCGCCACGGCGTCGGTGGAACCGCCGGGCGCGAAGGGCACGACGATGCGGATGGTGCCGGATGGCCAGGTGTCGGCGGATGCGCGGATGGCGGGCAGTGCCGCCAGCCCGCCCAGGATGGCGCGCCTCGACCAGTTCTGCATGATGAACCTCCCTTGCGGCGCCCGTACCGGCGCCTTCAGGTTCATCATTCCGCCAGCGGGGCGGGGAGGCAACCCCGGGGCGCCCGCCGCCATCCGCGCCGCCCCCTCAGGCGGGGTGTCAGGCGGGGTGGAAGTCCATCGCCACGCCGTTGATGCAGTAGCGCAGATGCGTGGGCGGCGGGCCGTCGGGGAAGACATGGCCCAGATGGCTGCCGCAGCTGGCGCAATGGACCTCGGTGCGCACCATGCCGTGGCTCATGTCCCGGCTGACGCCGACGGCGCCTTCCAGCGGCGCGCCGAAGCTCGGCCAGCCGGTGCCGCTCTCGAACTTCCCCTCGGTGCTGAACAGCGGCTGGTCGCAGCCGGCGCAGGTGAAGGTGCCGGCGCGCTTCTCGTGCAGCAGGGCGCAGCTGCCCGGGCGCTCCGTGCCGTGGGCGCGCATCACCCGGTACTGCTCGGGTGTCAGGCGGGCGCGCCATTCCGCCTCGGTCCGCGTCACCGGGTAGGTGATGGTGTTGGTATCCATGCGGCGTCTCCCTCGGATGCGGGTGGCCCGGCAGGCCCGGGCCGCGGACCCGCATATCGGGTGGCGGGGGGGTGCTGTCGAGGCCCCGGGCGCATGGCTTGACGGGCCGTGGCGGGCGCGCATACTCGGCCAGCAAAAATGGAACGTTATTCCGCTTAGCGGAAATGATGGCGCCAAGAGGAACGATCCCATGCCCCCTCCGGGCGCAGACATCTCCACCGCCAGCCCGCCCTCCGCCGGCACGGGCGCCTTCGACCCCGCCGGCGCCGGCTGGCAACCCCGGGGCAACTCCAACTTTTCCACCCTGGTCGGCCCGCTCTGGGCCCGGCGCGAGGGCGAGAGCTGGGCCTATGGCTTCCTCGCCGGGCCGCAGCACAGCAATGCGCGCGGCATCGTGCATGGCGGCATGCTGGTGACGCTGGCCGACAACGCGCTCGGCCTCGTCGTGCACGAGGCGTCCGGGCGCCAGCCGGCCGTGACGATGCAGCTCAACACCCATTTCCTCTCCGCGGCGCATCCGGGCGAGTTCGTCGAGGCGCGCGGCGAGGTGATGCGGCGTGGCCGCTCGGTGATGTTCGTGCGCGGCACGCTGACCGTGGGAGACCGCATGGTGCTGGCGGCGGACGGGATCTGGAAGCTGCTCGGCGCGCGCTGACCGCCCGCCGCGCGCCACCAGGCGAGAAGACGGCCGCAGGGCCGCAAACACAGGGAGGACCGGCAGCGCAATGCTGGACAGGCGCGTCGCATCGTTCACGGAAGCCATCGCCGGCATCGGCCATGGCGCCACCATCATGCTGGGCGGCTTCGGCGGCGCCGGCACGCCGCTCGGGCTGGTCGCCGCGGTGCATCGCGCCGGGCTGCGCGACCTGACGGTGATCGCCAACAATGGCGGCAGCGCGGAGCCGGACCTGCGCATCTGGCTGGAGGCGGGGCAGGTGCGCAAGCTCGTCTGCTCCTACCCCAAGTCCAAGCTGCACACGACGGCGAGCTTCACCACCCTCTACCTGGCCGGCAAGATCGAGCTGGAACTGGTGCCGCAGGGCACGCTGGTGGAGCGGATGCGCTGCGCCGGCGCCGGGCTCGGCGGCTTCTACACCCCCGTCGGCGCCGGCACCGCCCTGGCCGAGGGCAAGGAGACGCGCATGATCGACGGGCGCGAGCATGTGCTGGAGATGCCGCTCTCCGCCGACGTGGCGCTGCTGCGCGGCCGGCAGGCGGACCGCCTGGGCAACCTCACCTACAACAAGACCGCCCGCAACTTCGCCCCCGTGATGGCCACCGCCGCGAAGCTGGTGGTGGTCGAGGTGGAGGAGTTCGTCGAGCTCGGCGCGCTGGACCCGGAGGCGGTGGTGACGCCCGGCATCTTCGTGGACCGCGTGGTGCAGAGGGAGGCGCCGCAATGAGCACGCCGCTGAACCGCGAGCAGATGGCCCGCCGCGTGGCCCGCGCCATTCCGGACGGCGCCTTCGTCAACCTCGGCATCGGCCTGCCGGACATGGTGCCGGACCATATCCCGCCCGAGAACGAGATCTTCCTGCACAGCGAGAACGGCATCCTGCATGTCGGGGCGCGCCCGCCGGCCGGGCAGGAGGACTGGGACCTGATCAACGCCGGCAAGCAGCCGGTGAGCCTGCGGAGCGGCGGCAGCTTCTTCGACAGCGCGCTGAGCTTCGCGATGATGCGGGGCGGCCATCTCGACGTCTCGGTGCTGGGCGCCTTCCAGGTCTCCGAGGCGGGCGACCTCGCCAACTGGTCCACCGGCCTCGGCGAAGGCGTGCCGGCGGTGGGCGGGGCGATGGACCTCGCCGTGGGCGCCAGGCAGATCTGGGTGATGATGGAGCACACGGCGCGGGATGGCAGCCCGCGCATCCTGCGCCAGTGCCGCTACCCGCTGACGGCCACCGGCGTGGTGAAGCGCATCTTCACCAACCTCGCGGTGATTGCCGTTCGGCCGGAGGGGCTGGAGGTGGAGGAGATCCTGCCCGGCCTCAGCCTGGACGAATTGCAGGCGCGCACGGAGGCCACGCTGCGCGCGGGCGCCATGCGGCCGCTGGAAGCCTGAGCGGCGCATGGCGAGCCGTCCGGCCGGGGCGGCGGCGGGCGCCACGGCCCGGGTGAACCGCCATGCCGACCAATATTTGTCATAATGTCCGTTATACGTCATAGACGGACGGCATGGTGAAGCACCCCGGAGCGTCCTGCTCCGGGGTGCGGACGCATCAGCCGGCGCTTGTCAGGTCCATCGGCTCCGGCACCCAGACATAGCCCTCGCCGGCCTTCGCCACATGGCCGAGCCCCGGCCAGGGGAAGTGGTAGGACAGCACCGCCTGCCGGTCCGTCGCCAGGCGGTCGAGCATGCGGCTGCGCGACTGGGCGGAGAGCTTCGGGTCGGTGTCGAAGGAGAATTCCCACAGCGGCCGCTGCAGCAGCAGGATGTGGTGGTGCGCCAGGTCGCCCGTGTAGACCATGCTCTGGCCATCGCTCTCGATGGTGTAGCAGGTGTGGCCGACCGTATGGCCCGGCGTGGAGATGGCGGTGATGCCGGGCACCACCTCCGCCCCGTCCTTCACCATCACCATGCGGTCGCGATAGGCGGAGAGGTTCTTCTTCGCGCCATCGATGAAGCTGGTCATGAAGGCCGGGCCGCGCTTGTTGCTGTCATCCGTCCAGTAGCGCAGGTCGGCCTCGCTCAGCGCCACCTGCGCGTTGGGGAAGACGCGGTTGCCGGCGGCGTCCACCAGGCCCCAGCAATGGTCGCAATGCGCGTGGCTGAGCACCACGAGGTCGATCTGCTCCGGCTGGATGCCGGCGGCGCGCATGTTGGCCAGCATCCGCCCCGTGGTGGGGCCGAACATCTTGCTGTCCGCCCCCATGCTCTCGCCCATGCCGGTGTCGAACAGGATGAGCTGGCGGCCGGTGTTCAGCACCAGCACGTTCTGCTCCAGCGTCGCGGCGTCGGGGGGCAGGAAGTTGCCGCGCAGCAGGCCCACGATCTCCTCCGGCGGCGAGGCCGGGAAGGCCGGCTCCGGCTTGCCGAGCGGCAGGCGCCCGTCGGAGATCACCGTGGCCTCGTAGCCGCCGAGGCGGAAGCGGTACCAGGCGGGCGGCACGTCGTTGCGGAACGGGGCGGCGGCCTCGGCGTGCCAGCTGGCGGCGGGCAGCAGCCCGGCACCGACGGCAAGGCCCGTGGCGGCGCGCAACAGGGTGCGGCGATCCATCGTCATGGTCGTACTCCTCCGGTGTTGTTTTTGCTGAGGCATGTTTCTGAGGCAGCGGGGCCGCGCACGCCGCGGGCCCTTTGCCTGGCCCGAAGGAGCGAGGCGCGGGAGATCCCGGCGCCACATCAAGACCGTATCGAATCCGGCGCGGGCTGAACAGGGGGCGCCCTGCCCCTCTGGCAGGCCGGGCCGGCCTGCCGCACTATGCCACCCGCGCCGCCGGCACGCGCCGCGCGCCGAACCTCCAGGAGACCTGACGGATGACCATCCAGCGCCACGGCCGCACCCCCATCATGCACCGCTTCGTCGAGCACAACGGCGTGCTCTATGTCGGCGGGCTGGTGGCGGAGGACCGCAGCCAGGGCATGAAGAGCCAGACCGAGCAGGTGCTGGCGCGCTTCGGCAAGCTGCTGGACGAGGTGGGCAGCGATCGCGGCAAGGTGCTCGCCGCCACCATCTACATCACCGACATGGCGCTGAAGGACGAGATGAACGCGGCCTGGACCGCCTTCTTCGGCGACGACCTGCCGACCCGCGCCACCATCGGTGTCGCCGATCTCGGGCCGAACACGCTGATCGAGGTGGTGTTCACCGCAGCCCGCTGAGCGGCAGCGCGAGGGGAGGAAGACGGAACTCCTCCCCCCGGCACTCCCATCATCTGGGCCTGTCAGGAAGCCGGGCTGGTCCGGGATTCCAGCGCCAGCACCGTGTCCAGCAGGCCGGGGAAGCGCTCCGCCATCTCGTCGCGCAGCGCCACGACGCAGCGCGTGCCTTCCCGGCGGTGCCGCACCAGCCCCGCCTGCCGCAGCACCTTCATGTGATGCGAGAGGGTGGAGGGCGAGACGCCCGCCTCGAACGCGCCCCAGCCGCGCTCCCCTTCCGCCGCCAGGGCGGCCAGGATGCGCAGCCGCAGCGGGTCGCTCAGCGCGTGCAGCACCTCGGTCAGCGGCACCGCGCCGATCTCGGGATGCGGATAGGGGTCTTGCATCCGGCTCGTCTCCTCCTAGTTGTTCGATATTCGACGATCATCGAACAACGGGCACCCTCCCGGTTCCCGTCACGCCTGGACGAGATATAGCGCAATGCCCACACTGTTCGACCCCATCCGCCTCGGCGCGATCGAGGCGCCCAACCGCATCATCATGGCCCCCCTCACCCGCTCCCGCGCCACGCCGGACCGGGTGCCGACGCCGATGATGCGCGACTACTACGTGCAGCGCGCCTCCGCCGGGCTGATCCTGTCCGAGGCCACCTCCGTCACGCCGATGGGCGTGGGCTATGCCAACACCCCCGGCATCTGGTCCGAGGCGCAGGTCGAGGCCTGGAAGATGATCACCGACGCCGTGCACGCGGCCGGCGGGCGGATCATGCTGCAGCTCTGGCATGTCGGCCGCATCTCGGACCCCATCTTCCTCGACGGCGCCCTGCCCGTGGCGCCGAGCGCCATCCAGCCGGCCGGTCATGTCAGCCTGGTGCGGCCGCAGCGCCCCTATGTGACGCCGCGCGCGCTGGAGACGGACGAGATCCCCGGCATCGTCGCCGCCTACCGCCGCGGCGCCGAGAACGCGCAGCGCGCCGGCTTCGACGGCGTCGAGATCCATGGCGCCAATGGCTACCTGCTCGACCAGTTCCTGCAGGATTCCACCAACCGCCGCACCGACGAGTATGGCGGCCCGGTCGAGAACCGCGCCCGGCTGATGCTGGAGGTGACGGACGCCGCCATCGGCGTCTGGGGCGCCGACCGGGTGGGCATGCACCTCGCCCCCCGCGCCGACAGCCACGACATGGGCGACAGCGACCGCCTCGCTACCTTCGGCTACGTGGCGCGCGAACTGGGCCGGCGGAAGATCGCCTTCCTCTTCGCCCGCGAGCACGAGGCGCCGGACCGCATCGGCCCGCAGCTGCGTGCGGCCTTCGGCGGCCCCTTCATCGCCAATGAGCGCTTCTCGCCTGAGCAGGCGGCGGCGGATCTGGCGGAGGGCCGGGCGGATGCCATCAGCTTTGGCCTGAAGTTCATCGCCAACCCGGACCTGCCGGAGCGCCTGCGCCTGGGCGCGCCGCTGAACGAGGTGAGCCGCGACACCCTCTACGCCGGCGGCGCCGAGGGTTATGTGGACTATCCGGCGCTGGACGCCGCCAAGGCGGCCTGAGCGGGGCGGGGGCTGGCGGGCCCGCGCCCGCCGCCCCATCTCCGGGCTGGAAGTCCCGGTGCCCCTTCATGCTAGGCTGGCCGCCATGAACCTCGCCTATCGCAAGCCGATGAGCCTGTCGGAGTTCCTCGACTGGGAGGAAGGCCAGGAGCTGCGCTTCGAGTTCGACGGCGCCCGGCCCGTGGCCATGGTGGGCGGCACGCGGGCGCATGCCTTCATCCAGCGCAACCTCGCCATCTCGGTGGGCGGGCGGCTGCGCGGGAAGCCCTGCCAGTTCGCGGGGTCGGACCTGAAGGTGCTGGTGGCGGGCAGCATCCGCTACCCGGACGGGCTGGTGACCTGCACCCCCGCCGCCAATGACAGCACCCTGGTGCGGGACCCGGTGGTGGTGTTCGAGGTACTGAGCAACAGCACCGCCGGCACGGACCGCATCACCAAGAACCACGAATACGCCGCCACCCCCTCCATCCGCCGCTACGTGATGCTGGAGCAGGACCGCATCGCCGCGACCGTCTTCGCCCGCATGGGCGAGGACTGGGTGGGCCATGTGCTGCGCGCCGATGCGGTGCTGGAGATGCCCGAGATCGGCCTCTCCATCCCGCTCGCCGAGCTCTACGAGGGGCTCAGCTTCGACGAGGCGGAGGAGGGGTAGGCCCCCTCCCCGGCCCTGGTCAGCGGCCCCAGCGCAGCACCATCGGGTCCAGCGCCCGCGCCGTCTCCAGCAGCCCCTCGCGCACCTTGGGGTGCAGCGGCGCCACGGGGTGGCGCGGCGCGTCGCAGCCGATGATGCCGCCCGCCTGCATCAGCGCCTTGGCCGCCAGCAGCCCGGCCTGGCGGTTCTCATAGTTGATCAGCGGCAGCCAGCGGGCATAGCCGGCCATCGCCGCCTCGCGCCGGCCGGCGCGGTAATCCTCCAGGATGGGCTTGATGCCATCCGGGTAGCCGCCGCCGGTCATGCTGCCGGTGGCCCCCGCCTCCAGGTCGGGGAAGAGGGTGATCGCCTCCTCGCCATCCCACGGCCCCTCGATCGCGTCGCCGCCCAGCGCGATCAGCTCGCGCAGCTTGGTCGCGGCACCGGCGGTCTCGATCTTGAAGTAGGAAACCTGCTCGATCTCCCGCGCCATCTTCGCCAGGAAGGGGGCAGAAAGCGGCGTGCCGGCCACCGGCGCGTCCTGGATCATGATGGGGATGCCGATGGCATCCGAGACAGCCTGGAAGAACGATTGCACCCCCGCCTCGCCGACGCGGATGGTGGCGCCGTGATAGGGCGGCATGACCATCACCATCGCCGCGCCCTGCGCCTCGGCACGGCGGCTGCGCTCGGCGCAGACGCGCGAGCTGAAATGCGTGGTGGTGACGATCACCGGCACGCGGCCCGCCACATGCTTCAGGATCGCCGCCGTCAGCACCTCGCGCTCCTCGTCGGACAGCACGAACTGCTCGGAGAAATTGGCCAGGATGCACAGGCCGTCCGAGCCGGCATCGATCATGAAGTCCACGGCGCGGAGCTGGCCAGGCAGGTCGAGCGCGCCGCTCTCGTCGAAGATGGTCGGCACGACGGGGAACACGCCGCGGTAGCGGGGGGGGTTGGGCATTTCTTTTACTCCCTCAAACGAAAGAAGGCCGGGGAAAGGAATTCCCCCGGACCCCCATCTTTTTTCTGTCAGTGATTGTCGCGGGGGACGGGGGAGCCGCTCTTGCCCACCAGGAAGTCAAAATCGGCGCCCTGGTCGGCCTGCAACACATGCTCCACATAAAGCCGGGTGTAGCCACGGTCCATCGGCGGCGCGGGCGGCGTCCAGGCGGCGCGGCGGGCGGCCAGCTCTGCCTCCTCCACATGCAGGTGCAGCGTGCCGGCCTTCACGTCCAGCGTGATGAGGTCGCCGTTGCGCACCAGGGCCAGCGGGCCGCCGGCGGCCGCCTCCGGCGCCACATGCAGCACCACCGTGCCATAGGCCGTGCCGGACATGCGGGCATCGGAGATCCGCACCATGTCCCGCACGCCCTGCTTCAGCAGCTTCTGCGGCAGCGGCATGTTGCCCACCTCCGCCATGCCGGGGTAGCCGCGCGGGCCGCAATTCTGCAGCACCATGATGCAGTCCGCGTCGATGTCGAGGCTGTCATCGTCCACCGCATGGTGCAGGTGCTCGATGCTCTCGAACACCACGGCGCGGCCAGTGTGCTTCATCAGGTGCGGCGAGGCGGCGGAAGGCTTGATCACCGCGCCATCGGGCGCGAGGTTGCCGCGCAGGATGGCGATGCCGGCATCCGGCTTGAACGGCGCCTCCGGCGTGGTGATGACGGCGCGGTTCCAGCACTGCGCGTCCTGCACGTTCTCCCAGATGGTGCGGCCGTTCACCGTCAGCGCGTCCTTGTGCAGCAGCCCCTGCTCGGCCAGGTCGCGCAGCACCACCGGCAGGCCGCCGGCATAGTAGAAATCCTCCATCAGGTACTCGCCGGAGGGCATCAAATTCACCTGGCAATGGACGCCACGGCCAAGCCGGTCGAAATCGTCCAGCGTCAGGTCCACGCCGATGCGGCGGGCGATGGCGATGAGGTGCACCACCGCATTGGTCGAGCCGCCGATCGCCGCCAGGGTGCGGATGGCGTTCTCGAAGGCCTCGCGGGTCAGGATCTTGGTCGGCGTCAGGTCCTCGGCCACCATCTGCACGATGCGGCGCCCGGCCATGCGCGCCAGCTCGTTGCGGCGGGCATCGACGGCGGGGATGGCGGCGTTGGTCGGCAGACCGATGCCCAGCGCCTCCACCATCGAGGCCATGGAGGAGGCGGTGCCCATGGTCATGCAGGAGCCGTGGCTGCGGTTCATCCCCGCCTCGGCCTCGTGGAATTCCTTCAGCGTGATCTCGCCGGCGCGGAGCTGCTCGCTCATCGAGATGATGTTGGTGCCGGAGCCGATCATCTTGCCCTGGTACACGCCGCGCAGCTGCGGCCCGCCAGAGACGCCGATGGCGGGCAGGTCGGCGCTGGCCGCGCCCATGAGCAGCGCGGGCGTCGTCTTGTCGCAGCCCATCAGCAGCACCACGCCGTCCAGCGGATGGGCGCGGATGCCCTCCTCCACATCCATGGCGGCGAGGTTGCGGTAGAGCATGGCGGTGGGCCGCATCGTCACCTCGCCCAGCGAGGAGACGGGGAATTCCAGCGGGAAGCCGCCCGCCTCCAGCACCCCGTAGCGCACATGCTCGGCGATGGTGCGGAAATGGCTGTTGCAGGGGTTCAGCTCGGACCAGGTGTTGCAGATGCCGATGACCGGGCGGCCCTCGAACTGGTCCTGCGGGATGCCGCGGTTCTTCAGGAAGGAGCGGTAGTAGAAGCCCATCTTGTCCTGCCGGCCGAACCAGGCCTGGCTGCGCAGCGTGCTTTTCTTGGTGTCGTCCCCGGCCATCGGCCCCGTCCCCTTCCCTGTGCGCCGGCGGCAGTGTCGGCGCCCCGGCCATCGCGCAGTGTAGGGCGGAGAGACATGCCGGGCCAATGACAAGAGCGGCCTCCGACATGCCATTTTCAATATCTCAGCCGGGAAACAGCACTGTCTCCAGCAACCCGAAAAACCCCTGCGCCGCGGGGGAGAGAGGCCGGTCCTTCAGCCGGATCAGCCCGAAGGGCGGCACGGCCAGATGCGGCTCCTCCGGCGGCGGCGGCAGGCGGCGCACCCGGCCGGCGCCGTCGAACAGCGCGGCCACCGGCTCGCTCACCACGCACACCGCCTCGCCACGCCCGAGCACGGAGAGCGCCAGCAGGGCGGAGGCGGTGTTGAGCACCCGCCCCGGCAGGCTCAGCCCGTGGCGGGCCACCATGGTCTCCACCGCCTGCCGCAGCAGGCTGCCGGGTGGCTCCAGCACCCAGGGGTAGCCCAGCAGCGCCGCCAGGCCGGGCGGCGGGCCGGCCAGCAGCGGGTGCCCCTCCCCCACCAGGAAGCAGAGCGGCTCCTCCCCCACCTCGCGGTATTCCAGCCCGGCGGCGCTGGCGCCCTGCGGAATGCGCGCCAGCACGAAATCCAGCCGCCCGGCGCGCAGCCGCTCCACCAGCGGCGCGCTGGTCTCCACCTCCACCGAGATGCGCAGCGCCGGGCTGCGCTGCTGCGCCAGTTCCACGGCACGCGCGAGGCCGTCCACCGCCGGGCCGGTGACAGCGCCGATGGCCACCGTGCCCCCCGCGCCGCTCCGCAGGGAATTGAGCTCCTCCCCCGCCTGTTCCAGCGCCACCAGCACGGTGCGGGCGCGGCGCAGCAGCACCTCGCCCTGGAGGTTGGGCTCCACCCCGCGCGGGCGGCGCTCGAACAGCGGCACGCCGACGATCTGCTCGATCTCGGCCAGCAGCTTGGAGGCGGCGGGCTGCGTCAGCCCCAGGCTCTGCGCCGCGCGGTTCAGGTTGCGCAGGTCGTCCATCGCCGTGAGCAGCTGGAGATGCCGCAGCTTCAGCCGGC
>NZ_JCACVY010000039.1:0-28127 GCF_058833935.1 Roseomonas sp. TS2
ATATGGCCACCCGCCAGCGCATCCTGCGCATCCGGCGCGACTACAACCGCTGGGTCGCCGACGAGACGATGGAAGACTACGCGCTGCGCTTCACCGCGGTCAGCGCGCGCAAATGGTCGGCCTTCCGGGTGGCCAACACGGCGCTGGGCTCCATCTCCTTCCTGGCGCTGGAGGCGATCGGCGGGGCGCTGACCGTCGCCTACGGCTTCACCAACAGCGTCGCCGCCATCCTCTTCGTCTCGGCGCTCATCTTCGTGGCCAGCCTGCCCATCTGCCTGAACGCGGCGCGGGCGGGGGTGGATATCGACCTGCTGACCCGTGGCGCCGGCTTCGGCTATATCGGCTCCACCATCACTTCGCTGATCTATGCCAGCTTCACCTTCATCTTCTTCGGCATCGAGGCGGTGATCCTGGCGGACATGCTGGAGAGCTTCTTCGGCGTGCCGCTCTGGCTCGGCTACCTCGCCTCCGCCGTGGTGGTGGTGCCGCTGGTCACGCATGGCATCACCTTCATCAGCCGGGTGCAGACCTGGACGCAGCCCGTCTGGCTGGTGCTCAACGTCCTGCCGCTGATCGCCCTGCTGGTGGCGCATCCGGACTGGCTGCAAGGCTGGACGCACTATGCGGGCGAGCAGGGCCGCGCGGGGTTCGACCTGCTGGCCTTCGGCGCCGCCGCCTCCGTCCTCTTCGCGCTGATCACCCAGACGGGGGAGCAGGTGGACTACATCCGCTTCCTCCCCCCGCGCGACACGCAGCGCCCCTGGGTATGGTGGGCGGCGCTGCTGGCCGGCGGCCCGGGCTGGATCGCCTTCGACGTGCTGAAGCTCCTGGCCGGCTCCGCCCTTGCCTATGCGGCGCTCCAGGCCGGCCTCTCCGCCACCCAGGCGGTGCAGCCGGCCGAGATGTACCGCCTGGCCTTCGGCGCGCTGATCGCCTCGCCCGGCGTGGCGCTGGCGGTCACGGCGGCGTTCGTCGCCCTGTCGCAGATCAAGATCAACGTCACCAACGCCTATGCCGGCTCGCTCGCCTGGTCCAATTTCTTCTCGCGGCTGACGCACAGCCATCCGGGGCGGGTGGTGTGGCTGGTGTTCAACATCGCCGTGGCGCTGCTGCTGATGGAGCTTGGCGTCTACAACACCATCGAGCAGGTGCTGTTCGTCTATTCCAACGTGGCGGCGGCCTGGATGGGCGCGCTGGTGGCCGACCTCGCCATCAACAAGCCGCTCGGCCTCAGCCCGCCGGGCATCGAGTTCAAGCGGGCGCATCTCTACGACGTCAACCCGGTGGGCGTCGGCAGCATGGCGCTCTCGGTGCTGGCCTCCTTCCTGGCCTATTACGGCGCGCTCGGCGCCGGGCCGCAGGCCTTCGCCACCTTCATCGCCTTCGGGGTGGCCTTCGCCGCGGCGCCGGCCATCGCCTGGGCCACCGGCGGCCGCTACTACCTGGCGCGCAAGCCGCGCGCCGCCTGGGCCGCGCGCCCCGACCTGCGCTGCGTCATCTGCGAGCACGCCTTCGAGCCGCGCGACATGGCCTATTGCCCCGTCTACACCGGCCCCATCTGCTCGCTCTGCTGCACGCTCGACGCCCGCTGCGGCGATGGCTGCAAGCCGCATGCCCGGCTCTCGGCGCAGATCATGACGCCGCTGCGCGCCGCCCTCCCGGAGGGCGTGATGCGCGCGCTGACCACGCCGGTCGGCTCCTTCATGGTGGTGTTCCTGGCCTTCGTCGCCACCATCAGCCTCGTCTTCCTCGGCATCCGCGCGCAGACGCCGGGCAACCCGCATCTCGACACCGCCTTCTGGAAGGCCTTCTTCGTGCTCGCCGTCATCGGCGGCATCGTCGCCTGGACGCTGGTGCTGGCGCGCCAGTCCCGCCTCGTGGCGCAGGAGGAGACGCGACGCCAGACCAGCCTGCTGATGAGCGAGATCCGCGCCCACAAGCGCACCGACGCCGCCTTGCAGAAGGCCAAGGAGGTGGCCGAGCGCGCCAACCAGGCCAAGAGCCGCTACGTCATCGGCATCTCCCATGAATTGCGCTCGCCGCTCAACGCCATCCTCGGCTACGCCCAGCTGCTGGAGCGCGACCCCGCCATCCCCGAGCGGCGGCGCGACGGTGTGCGCACCATCCGCCGCAGCGGCGAGCATCTGGCGGCGCTGATCGAGGGGCTGCTCGACATCTCCAAGATCGAGGCCGGGCGGATCGAGCTGTACCGCGACGAGGTGCGCCTGCCCGAGTTCCTCGACCAGATCGTGCAGATGCTGCGCCTCCAGGCCGAGGCCAAGAGCATCGCCTTCGCGTTCGACGCGCCGGAGCGGATGCCGGAGGTGGTGCACACGGATGAGCGGCGGCTGCGGCAGATCCTCATCAACCTGCTCTCCAACGCCATCAAGTTCACCCGCGCGGGCGGCGTCACGCTGCGGCTGCGCTTCCGCTCGGAGGTCGCCGAGTTCGCGGTGATCGACACCGGCATCGGCATCGCCGAGGCGGACCTGGCCCGCATCTTCGAGCCCTTCCAGCGCGGCGAGAACAGCCACGCCCCCTCCACCCCCGGCGTCGGCCTCGGCCTGACCATCACCAAGACGCTGACCGAGGTGATGGGCGGCGAGATCTCCGTCCGCTCCACGCTCGGGGAAGGCAGCACCTTCCGCGTGCGGCTGCTGCTTTCGGGCAAGGTGGGCGCGCCCGTCCTGCCCGAGCGGCGCGTCACCGGCCGCGCCGGGGCGCGCCGCCTCGACGTGCTGGTGGCCGATGACGACCCCGCCCACCGCGCCCTGATCGCCGACCTGCTGGCCCCGCTCGGCTTCACCGTGCGCCTCGCGGCCGATGGCGCCGAATGCCTGCGCCTGGCCGAGGACCGCGCGCCGGACCTGTTCCTGCTCGACATCGCCATGCCCGGCATGACGGGCTGGGAGCTGGCCCGCCGCCTGCGCGAGGAGGCGCTCCAGGAGGCGCCCATCATCATGGTCTCGGCCAATGCGCTGGAGCTCGGCCCGCCGCCCGGCCGGCGCGACGGCACCCGCCACCATGACGACGTGCTGCCCAAGCCGCTCTCCATCCCGGCGCTGCTGGAGAAGGTGGGCGTGCTGCTCGGCATCACCTGGACCTTCGCCGAGGCCGAGCCGCCGCCCGCCCCGCCCGCCGGCGCCGCGGCGCGGCTGACGCCGGCCCAGGCCGCCAATCTCCGCCAGCTCGCCGCCATCGGCTATGTGGGCGGCATCCGCGAGCGGCTGGACGCGCTGGAGGCGGAATGCCCCGAGGCCGCCCCCGCCATCGCCGTGCTGCGCGGCCATGTCTCCGAATACCGGCTGGACGCCTTCCTCGCTGCCCTGCCGCCGGAGGCGGCCTTTCCGGAGCCATCGCCAGAGGCGGCCCATCAGGGACAATCGCCGGAGGCGGCCCATCGGGAGCTATCGCCGGAGGCGACCCGTCAGGGGCCATCGCCGGAGGCGGACCCTCCGAAGCCGCGGCCGGAGGATGCGGAATGAGCCTGGTGGAACGGCGCGACATCGTGCTGGTGGTGGACGACGCCCCCGGCACGCTGGGCCTCCTGAACGACACGCTGGAGGGTGCGGGCTACATGGTGCTGGTGGCGCAATCCGCCGCCGCCGCCATGGCTGTCATCGAGCGCATCACCCCCGACATCGTGCTGATGGACGCGGTGATGCCCGGCATGGACGGCTTCGAGGCCTGCCGCCGCATGAAGCGCAACGCCACGCTGCTCTCCGTGCCCGTCATCTTCATGACCGGCCTGACCGAGAGCGAGGATGTGGTGCGCGGCTTCGACGCGGGGGGCGTGGACTACGTCATCAAGCCCGTGGTGCCGGACGAGGTGGTGGCGCGCATCAGCGCCCACCTCGCCAATGCGCGCCTCACCCGCAGCGCCCATGCGGCGCTCGACGTGGCGGGGCGCTTCCTGCTGGCGGTGGACCGCGAGGGCATCCTGCTCTGGGCCACGCCGCAGGCGGCGGGGCTGCTGCGCGCCGCCGGCGCCACGGGGGAGGCGGACGCGCCGGCCGGGCTACGCCTGCCCGGCTGGGTGCCGCTCGCGCCGGGCGAGATGCCGCGCCTGCCCGCCGTGCGGCTGCCGGACGGGCGGCAGGTGGAGTTCCACCATGTCGGCCAGATCGCGCCGGAAGAGATGCTGCTGCGCGTCACCGCCACCGACCCGCGCGCCGAGGAGACCCGGCTGCGCGAGCGGCTGGGCCTGACCGCGCGGGAGGCGGAGGTGCTGCTCTGGCTCGGCCGCGGCAAGAGCAACCGCGACATCGCCGAGATCCTGGTGATGAGCCCGCGCACGGTGAACAAGCATCTGGAGACGGTGTTCACCAAGCTCGGCGTCGAGAACCGCGCCTCGGCCGCGGCGCTGGCGGTGCGGGTGCTGGGCGGATGACACGGCACGGCTCTTGCTGGCGTCCCGGCCGATGGATGCCTTGCCAGACCGGGCGCGCATGACCGCGCCCCTCCCCCGCCACCAGCGCGCCCATGGCCGGGCCGAGCTCGGCTTCGCGCACACGCCGCGCGGCACGGTGCTGCGCCATCTCTACCACGCCGCGCCGCTGCGCGTGCTCTTCCCCACCCCGGAGCCGGGCGAGCCGCCCATGGCGGCGCTGGTCAATGTCGGCGGCGGGCTGGCGGGGGGCGATTCGCTGGAAATCGCGGTGGAACTGGCCGCGGAGGGCACCGCCGGGATCACCACGCCCGCGGCCGAGAAGATCTACCGCAGCCTGGGCAATGACAGCCGCATCGCCACCACCCTCACGGTGGCCGAGGGCGCCACGCTGGAATGGCTGCCGCAGGAGACCATCCTGTTCGACGGCGCCCGCCTCGCCCGCCGCATGGAGGCGCGCCTCGCCCCCGGCGCGCGGCTGCTGGCGGCCGAGATGCTGGTCTTCGGCCGCGCCGCGCGGGGCGAGCGGCTGGAGAGCGGCGCGCTGTTCGATTCCTGGCGCCTCTGGCGCGGCGGCCGGCTGGACTGGGCGGACGCCACCGACCTCGGCCCCGCCCCCGGCGCGCGGCTCGGCCACCGCTTCGGCTTCGGCGGCGCGGGTGCCGGCGCCCTGCTGCTGCTCGCCGCCTCCCCGGCCGAGGCGGAGGCCGGGCGCGCCCTGCTGCGAGAGGCGGGCCATGCCGCGACGCTGCCCCGCCCCGGCCTGCTGCTGGCCCGGTGGCTGGGCGAGGCCATGGCGGTGCGCGGCGCGCTCTCCGCCGCGCTGCCGCTTTTGCGGGCAGGCGTGCTCGGCCTTGCCCCGTCCCTGCCCCGGCTGTGGACGAGCTGAGCAACCCCGCGCGACAATGCGCCCCAGCATTCCAGGGATGGCCCCATGCACCTGACCCCCCGCGAAAAGGACAAGCTGCTGATCGCCATGGCGGCGGAGGTGGCCCGCAAGCGCCTGGCGCGCGGCGTCAAGCTGAACCACCCGGAGGCCATCGCGCTCATCACCGACCATGTGGTGGAGGGCGCGCGGGATGGCCGCACGGTCGCCGAGTTGATGCGCGACGGCGCCACCGTCCTGACCCGCGCGCAGGTGATGGAGGGCATCCCCGAGATGATCCACGACATCCAGGTGGAGGCCACCTTCCCCGACGGCACCAAGCTCGTCACCGTCCACAACCCCATCCGCTGAGGAGCGGCGCCATGATTCCCGGAGAGATCATCCCCGCCCCCGGCGAGATCGTGCTGAACGCCGGCCGCGAGGCGGTGGAGATGACGGTCGCCAACACCGGCGACCGCCCCGTGCAGGTCGGCAGCCACTACCATTTCTTCGAGACCAACCCGGCGCTCGACTTCGACCGCGCCGCCGCGCGCGGCCTGCGGCTCGACATCCCCGCCGGCACCGCCATCCGCTTCGAGCCGGGGCAGAGCCGCGTGGTGCGGCTGATCCCCTATGCCGGCGGGCGCGTGGCCCACGGCTTCCGCGGCCTTGTCGAGGGGGCGCTCTGAGCATGGCCAACCGCATCTCCCGCGCCTCCTACGCCGGCATGTACGGCCCCACCACGGGCGACCGCGTGCGCCTGGCCGACACCGAGCTCTTCGCCGAGGTGGAGCGCGACCTCACCACCTATGGCGAGGAGGTGAAGTTCGGCGGCGGCAAGGTGATCCGCGACGGCATGGGGCAGTCCCAGGTGACGCGCGCGGGCGGCGCGATGGACACCGTCATCACCAACGCGCTGATCATCGACCACAGCGGCATCTACAAGGCCGATGTGGGCCTCAAGGACGGGCGCATCGCCGCCATCGGCAAGGCCGGCAACCCGGACACCCAGCCGGGGGTGGACATCGTCATCGGGCCGGGCACCGAGATCATCGCCTGCGAGGGGCGCATCCTGACGGCGGGCGGCATCGACCCGCATATCCACTTCATCTGCCCGCAGCAGATCGAGGAGGCGCTGGCCTCGGGCGTCACCACCATGTTCGGCGGCGGCACCGGCCCGGCGCATGGCACGCTGGCGACGACGGCCACGCCAGGCCCCTGGCACATGGCCCGGATGCTCCAGGCGGCCGAGAGCTTCCCGATGAATCTCGGCTTCCTCGGCAAGGGCAACGCCGCCCGGCCGGAGGCACTCGAAGAACAGATCCGCGGCGGCGCCTGCGGCCTCAAGCTGCACGAGGACTGGGGCACCACGCCCAAGGCCATCGACACCTGCCTCCGGGTGGCGGACGCGTTCGACATCCAGGTCGCCATCCACTCGGACACGCTGAACGAGAGCGGCTTCGTCGAGGAGACGATCCGCGCCATCGGCGGCCGCGCCATCCAGGCCTTCCACACGGAGGGCGCCGGCGGCGGCCACGCGCCGGACATCCTCCGCGTCATCGGCGAGCCGAACTTCCTGCCGAGTTCCACCAACCCGACCATGCCCTACACGGTGAACACCGTGGACGAGCATCTCGACATGCTGATGGTCTGCCACCACCTCGACCCGCGCATCGCCGAGGACGTGGCCTTCGCCGAATCCCGCATCCGCCGCGAGACCATCGCCGCCGAGGACATCCTGCACGATCTCGGCGCCATCTCGATGATGTCCTCCGACAGCCAGGCGATGGGCCGCGTCGGTGAGGTGATCATCCGCACCTGGCAGACGGCGCACAAAATGAAGGTGCAGCGCGGCCGCCTCGCCGGCGAGCAGGGCGAGAACGACAATCTCCGCATCCGCCGCTACATCGCCAAATACACCATCAACCCGGCCATCGCGCAGGGCATCTCGGCGCATGTCGGCAGCCTCGAGGTCGGCAAGCTGGCCGATCTGGTGATGTGGAGCCCGGCCTTCTTCGGCGTGAAGCCGGAGATGATCCTGAAATGCGGCAGCATCGCCATGGCGCCGATGGGCGACCCCAACGCCTCCATCCCGACGCCGCAGCCGGTGCATTACCGCCCGATGTTCGCGGGCTATGGCAAGGCGATGAACGCCAGCGCCGTCACCTTCGTCTCTGGCGCCGCACTGGAGCGTGGCGACCTCGCCGGGCGGCTCGGCCTCGCGCGGGCGCTGCTGCCGGTGGCGAACACCCGCCGCATCGGCAAGCGGGACATGGTGCTGAACGACGCCCTGCCGCGCATCGAGATCGACCCCGAGACCTACGAGGTGCGGGCCGATGGCGAGCTGCTGATCTGCGAGCCGGCCAAGGTGCTGCCGATGGCGCAGCGGTACTTTTTGTTCTGAAGGCTGGGGGAATGAATTCCCCCAGGCCCCCTTCTTTTTTCTGCAAGCTGCCGGTCCTGGCGGAGACGACGAACGCAATGAGTGATGCCACCCTTCCCCGCGCCACGCAGATCCTTCCCGCCGGGCAATGGCAGGCCCGCACAGCGCGCGACGCCGTGACGGTGGATTTCGACGACCGCCACCGCCGCCGCAAGCGCTACACCGGTGAGCGCGGCACCAGCTTCCTGCTCGACCTGCCCGAGGCCACCGTGCTGCGCGATGGCGACGGGCTGCTGCTGGAAGGCGGCGGCGTCATCCTCGTCCGCGCCGCGCCGGAGCCACTGATAGAGATCCGCGCGCGGGACGGGCTGCACCTGATGCGCCTGGCCTGGCATCTCGGCAACCGCCACCTCCCCGCCGAGATCGGCGCCGAGCGCATCCTGATACGCGCGGACCATGTCATCGAGCGGATGCTGCTGGGCCTCGGCGCCACCCTGGCCCGGGTGGAGGCGCCCTTCAATCCCGAGGGCGGCGCCTATGGCGAGCACAACCGCCACGCCGGCCACCACCACCACGAGCACGGCCACGACCATGGCGACGGCCACCACCACCATCACTGAGGGGGAGGCGCTACAGCGCCTGCTCACCTGGCTTTCGCCCGCCTACCCGGTCGGCGCCTACACCTACAGCCACGGGCTGGAGATGGCGGTGGAGGAAGGCGCGGTGCGCGACCGACAGGGCCTCGCCGACTATATCGGCGCGGTGCTGGAGGCTGGTGCCGGGCGGATCGACGGCGCGCTGCTCGCCGCCGCCCACCGCGCCGCCAGCGCGGAGGACGACGCGGCGCTGGATGCGGTGGCGGAGCTCGCCGCCGCCTGGCGCGGCACCGCCGAGACGGCGCTGGAGACCATGGCGCAAGGCACCGCCTTCCTGAAGGTGACCAACGCCGCCTGGCCGGATGCGCGGCTCGCCGCCTTCACCGCGCGCCAGGGGGGCAGCGTGGCGCATCCGGTGGCCTTCGGCGCCGCGGCGGCGTGGCACGGGTTGCCGCTGCGCATGGCGCTGTTTGGCTTCCTCTCCGCCTTCGCGGCCAACCTGGTCTCGGCAGGGGTGCGGCTGGTGCCGCTCGGCCAGACGGACGGGCAGATCACGACAGCCGCCCTGCTGCCCGTTCTGGAAGCCGCGACGGAGGCCGCCCTCGCCGCCGACCCGGAGCGGCTGGGCAGCGCCGCCCCCGTGCTCGACCTCTTCTCCATGCGCCACGAGACGCAATACACGAGGCTCTTCCGCTCATGATCGCTCCTGCGAACGGCCCCTTCCGCGTCGGCATCGGCGGCCCCGTCGGCTCCGGCAAGACGGCGCTGACCGAGCGCCTGTGCAAGCACCTGCGCGACACGCACAACATCGCCGTCATCACCAACGACATCTACACGCGCGAGGATGCCGAGTTCCTGACGCGCAACGACGCGCTGGCGCCGGAGCGCATCATCGGCGTCGAGACGGGCGGCTGCCCGCACACCGCCATCCGCGAGGACGCCTCGATCAACCTCGCCGCCGTGGCGGAGATGGAGGCGCGCTTCCCGGGCCTCGAGATCCTGCTGATCGAGAGCGGCGGCGACAACCTGGCCGCCACCTTCAGCCCGGAACTCGCCGACCTCACCATCTACGTCATCGACGTCTCGGCCGGCGACAAGATCCCGCGCAAGGGCGGCCCCGGCATCACCCGCTCCGACCTGCTGGTGATCAACAAGATCGACCTCGCCCCGCTCGTCGGCGCCGATCTCGGCGTGATGGACCGGGATTCGAGGAAGATGCGCGGCCAGCGCCCCTTCATCTTCACCAACCTCAAGGCATTGCAGGGTGTCGCCGAGATCGCCGATTTCATCCTGGAATCCGGCGGCATCGCGAAGCGCGCCGCATGATAACCGGAACCGACCTGCTGCTGGTGGTGGACGTGCAGCCGGACTTCATGCCCGGCGGCGCGCTCCCCGTGCCGGAGGGCGACGCGGTGCTGCCGGTCATCAACGGGCTGATGCCGCGCTTCGCCAACATCGCCGCGACGCAGGACTGGCACCCGGCGGACCACGCCTCCTTCGCCAGCCAGCACCCCGGGAAGCAGCCCTTCGGGACCGTCATGCTGGACTATGGCGAGCAGGTGCTCTGGCCGGACCACTGCGTCCAGGGCACGCCGGGCGCCGCGCTGCACCCGGCGCTGGAGACGCGCGGCCTCCAGATGGTCATCCGCAAGGGCTTCCGGCGCGGCATCGACAGCTACTCGGCCTTCCGCGAGAACGACCGGCGCACCCCCACCGGGCTGCACGGCTACCTGCGCGCGCGCGGCATCACGCGCGTCTTCATCGCCGGTCTGGCGCGCGGCTATTGCACGGATTTCAGCGCGGAGGATGCGGCGGAACTCGGCTACCAGGTTGTGCTGGTGGAGGATGCCTGCCGCGGCATCACGCCGGAGGCGACCGCGGCGGGGACGGAGCGTCTGCGGAGCCGGGGCGTTCGCTTCCTGTCGAGTGACAGGATCTGAAGCGCCACCGGCCGCCACTTCACGGCGCCGTCGTGGCCATCATCCCGGCTGCATCCGCAACCGGCTTCTTGCTGGCGCGCAGGTCGCCATAGCAGCGGCTGCAGGTGGCGATCTCGTCGTGCCGGCGCGCGGCCAGTTTGGCACGAACATCCTCCCGCCTTGGATCGGCCAGAACCTCACGCAGCGTGCCGGCTGCCATCTCCCCGATGGGCACGATGCGCTGAAAATCCTGGCAGCAGATCATCACCCTGCCATCGGCATCGATGATCAGGTCGTCCACGACCGTCGGCCCGCAGCGGATTCTCTTCGGGTTCAACGCGAGAGATTCGAAGAGGCCGCGATCCTCGGCGCAGCGGCTGCTAAGGGGGTCGAAGGTCACGCTTCTTGCGCCGTTCTCCAGGAACCAGCGGCGAATGGCCGGCAGTTCCTGCTGATTCAGGCGGCTGACGGGAACGCTGACATGAACCCGCCCGGGGAACGCTGCGAGGATCTGAGCATATTTCGGAAAGACCCGGCTGAAGCGCAGGGGCTTCATCAGCAGATTATAGGTCTCCTCCGACAGAGATTCGCAGTGCAGGGAAAGGATAGCATCCGAGGCGCGGAGTTGACCGTGGCGCTCCGCATGAAAAGCCGCGCCGTTCGTATTCAGCACGATCTCAACCTCCGGAAAGAGCTTCCGGGCATAGGCGGTGCGGGCCACGATATGAGGATCAACCAGAGAATCGCCAAAAAGGCCGAAACTGATCTGGCGGGCGATCGGGATACCAAGCTGGGCGATGCCATCCATGATGGCGTGATAGAGCGGCATCGGCATGTGCTGGCGCGGCACATGGCCGGTCTCTGCCTTCCCGGTCGGGCAATGCAGGCAGGAGGCATTGCAGATGCTGGTGGTGCCAATATTCACGTAGCGCAGATGGGTTGGCAGGCCCGGGATGGCCGGCCGCAGAACCTGCCTGAGTTGGGCCACCTCCCGCTTGGCATCGGCGCAGGCGGGATCGAGTTCACAGGCCTTCCTGTAATGCTGGAGGGCTTCGGCCGGCTGGCCCAGCAACTTAAGGGCATGGGCGATCTGCAAGTGGATATCGGCATCATCGGGCCGCGAGGCCTCCGCCTGCCGGTACGCCGCCAATGCGGCCTGCACATCACCCGATTCCTTCAGGGCGTGGCCATACTGCACCCGGATTGCTGTCAGGAAAGGCTGGCGCCGGAGGGCCGCTGCATAGGCATCCCGCGCCGCTGGCCAGTCACGCCTGTCGCGCGCCTCGTCGCCTTGGCGAATCCGGTATTTCGTCAGGCTGAACAACACCATTATCCAAATTCATTTTGAAAATGATGCCATTCCGGCGCTGGACTGACAATATTCCCGCAGCCTTGGTACTCATCGTGATGCCGGGAGAGGCTCGATGGCGCCTTCTCCCGGCGCCTGCTTCAACCCTGCACCGTCTTCTGCGTCTGCTCGCCCAGCCCCTGGATGCCGAGGCGGATGGTCTGCCCCACCTTCAGGTACACCGGCGGCTTCTGCCCCAGCCCCACGCCCGGCGGCGTGCCGGTCGAGATCACATCGCCCGGATGCAGGGTGATGAAGTGGGAGACATAGGAGACCAGCTTCTCCACGCCGAAGATCATCGTGCGCGTCGAGCCGTCCTGGTAGCGGTGCCCATCCACCTCGCAGAACATGGAGAGGTTCTGCGGGTCCGGCACCTCGTCCCTGGTCACCAGCCAGGGACCGAGGGGGCCGAAGGTGTCGTGGCCCTTGCCCTTGTCCCAGGTGCCGCCGCGCTCGGCCTGCCACTCGCGCTCCGAGACGTCGTTGCACACGGCATAGCCCGCCACATGCGCCATCGCGTCGGCCTCGGAGACGCGCTTGGCGCGGGTGCCGATGATGACGGCCAGCTCCACCTCCCAGTCGGTCTTCACGCTGTCCGGCGCGATCTCCACGTCATCGTTCGGCCCCTGCAGCGCGCCGAGCGACTTGAGGAAGACGATCGGCTCCTTCGGGATGGCCGCGCCCGTCTCCGCCGCGTGGTCGGCATAGTTGAGGCCGATGCAGACGAAGTTCTTCATTCCCGCCACCGGCGGGCCAAGGCGCGGATCGCCGCCCACCATCGGCAGGGTGGTGGGGTCGAGCGCGGCGAGGCGCGCCAGCCCCTCGTCGGAGAGAACCTCTCCCGCCAGGTCCGGCACCACGCCGGAGAGATCGCGGATCTGGCCATCGGCGTCCAGCAGGCCCGGCTTTTCCTGGCCCGGCGGGCCGTAGCGCAGCAGCTTCATCGTTCAGCGTTCCCCTAAGCTCAGTTGGTCCAGCCGCCATCGATGACGATGGCCTGCGCGGTGACGAAAGCCGATTCCGGCGCGGAGAGATAGACCACCAGGGCCGCGATCTCCTCCGGCGTGGACAGCCGCCCCATCGCCTGGCGGCCGACGAAGGCGGCGCGCGCCGCCTCCAGCCCGCCCGCCGCCTGCGCGTTGGCCGCGATCCGCTCGCCCAGCGAGGGGGTGTCGACCGTGCCGGGGCAGACGCAGTTGCAGCGTATGCCCTTGGCCACGTAGTCCGCCGCCACGCTCTTGGTCATGCCGACCACGGCGGCCTTGGTGGCGCCATAGACGAAGCGGTTGGCGACGCCCTTCACCGAGCCGGCGGCCGAGGCCATGTTGACGATGGCGCCGCCCCCCTGCCCCAGCATGCCCGGCAGCGCCGCCTGGATCACCTTCCATTGAGACCGCACGTTCAGCGCGAAGGCGAAGTCCCACTCGGCATCGGTGCAGCTCAGCACGTCGTTCTGGTGGACGAAGCCGGCGCAGTTGAACACCAGGTCGAACGGCCCGTGCGCGGCGATGGTGGATTTCACCGCCGCGTCGTCCAGCACGTCGAGCGCCTGCACGGTGATCCCCGGGCGCGCGAGGTCGGCGAGCTTTTCCGCGTCGCGGTCGGTGGCCACCACCGTGGCGCCCTCGGCGGCATAGGCCAGCGCCGTGGCGCGCCCGATGCCCTGCCCCGCCGCGGTGACGAAGCAGTGCAGCCCCGCGAGACGGCCGCCCATGGAAGAAGGGCTGGCCATCAGTGGTTGTGGCGGCTCTCGCCGCGCGTCTCGAGGATGTTGAGATAGAGCGTCGCCGGCTCCAGGCAGCCGCCGGTGCCGAGCTGGCCGACCATGGAGCGGTAGATCTCCTCCCACGGCGTCTTGTGCTGCAGCTTGGGCGGCGTCCAGGCGGCGCGACGGGCGGCCATCTCCTCCTCGGAGATCAGCAGGTCCACCTTGCGGGTTTTCAGGTTGATGCGGATGCGGTCGCCCGAATTCATCAGCGCAAGGCCGCCACCGACCGCCGCCTCGGGCGAGACGTTGAGGATGGAGGGGCTGGCGGAAGTGCCGCTCTGCCGCCCGTCGCCCATGGTGGGCAGGCTGTGCAGCCCCGCCTTGATCATGGCGCCGGGGGGCTGCATGTTCACCACCTCGGCACTGCCCGGGTAGCCCACCGGGCCGCAATTGCGGATGACCAGCACGGTGTGCTCGTCGACGCCGAGATCGGGGTCCTCGATGCGGTCGTGGTAGTCCTCCGGCCCCTCGAAGACGATCACCTTGCCCTCGAACACATCCTCCGGGTCGGAGAGGAAGCGCTTGCGGAACTCGGCGTCGATGACGCTGACCTTCATCACCGCGCTCTCGAACAGATTGCCCGAGAGCACGACGAATCCGGCCTGCTCCTTCAGCGGCTGCGCATAGGGGCGGATCACCTCGCGGTCCGGCAGCGGCGCGCGCCTGAGGTCTTCCTCCAGCGTCTGGCCGGTGACGGTCTTCACGCCGAGGTGGAGCTTGCCGGCATCGGCCAGCTCCTTCATCACCGACTGCACGCCGCCGCCCCGGTAGAACATCTCGCCGAGGAACCGCCCGGCGGGCTGGCAATCGACCAGCAGGGGCACGTCGGCGCCGACGGTCTGCCAGTCCTCCGTCGTCAGCTCCACCCCCATGTGGCGGGCGATGGCCACGAGGTGCGGCGGGCAGTTGGAGGAGGCGCCGATGGCGCTGGCCAGCACGATGGTGTTCTCGAAGGCCTCGCGCGTCATGATGTCGCTGGGCCGCAGGTTCTCGCGCACCATGTCGACGATGCGCATGCCCGTGGCGTGCGCCATCTGGCCGCGCTCGCGGTAGGCGGCGGGGATCGAGGCGCAGCCGGGCAGCGACATGCCCAGGGCTTCCGCCAAGCTGTTCATGGAGAGCGCCGTGCCCATGGTGTTGCAGTGGCCGACCGAGGTCGCGCTGCTCGCCACCATCTGCATGAAGCCGTCATAGTTGATCTCGCCGGCGGCGAGCAGCTTGCGCGCCTCCCAGACGATGGTGCCGGAGCCGGAGAGCCGGCCCTTCCAGTGCCCGTCCAGCATCGGCCCGCCGGAGAGCACGATGGCGGGGATGTTCACCGTGGCGGCGCCCATCAGGCAGGCGGGGGTGGTCTTGTCGCAGCCCGTGGTCAGCACCACGCCATCCAGCGGGTAGCCGTGCAGGATCTCCACGAGCGAGAGATAGGCCAGGTTGCGGTCCAGCGCCGCGGTGGGGCGCTTGCCGGTCTCCTGGATCGGGTGGATCGGGAATTCGAGGGGGATGCCGCCGGCGTCACGGATGCCCGCCTTCACCCGCTCCGCCAGCGCCAGGTGGTGGCGGTTGCAGGGGGCGATGTCGCTGCCGGTCTGGGCGATGCCGATGATCGGCTTGCCCGATTGCAGCTCCCCGCGCGTCAGGCCGAAATTCAGGAAGCGTTCGATGTAGAGCGCCGTCATGCCCGGGTCTTCCGGGTCGTCGAACCAGCGCTGGCTGCGCAGCTTGAAGCTCTTCTTGGTCTGATCCATCAGAGGCGGTCCCCGCTTCTCCCACTGGAGCGCAGGGTCCGCCGCCGGGCACGGCACTGTCAATGCGGCGGCCCGCCGGCGGCCGGAAAAAGCCGCCGCGGCCGTGCCCGGATCAGCCGGCCTTGCCGTCCTCGTCCTCGTCCTCGGGCGGGAGCGTCACCGGCTCGCCGAGGTCGGGGTCCAGGCCGGCGGCGATGGCGGCCTTGCGGCGGGCCTTCTCCTCCTCGCGCTGCTGCGCCTTGGCCTCGGCCTTGGCCTGCTTGGCGCGGTTCCGCTCGGCCCGTTGCTGGCCGTAATTGGGGATGCGTGCCATGGAAGGGGCGCCCTCACTCGCTGGGACAGGGATAAGGGGAGGCTTGCACAGCCCCCCGAAACGAGGCGAGCCGGGCGTCGCCATCGGCGCACCCGGCTCGCGATTCGTGGGGAGCCCCGCCGCGTGGCGGCGGCAGGGCCGGCCTGCCTCAGACCTGCTTCAGGTTGCCGGCAGAGACCTTGCCCTCGCGGCCGCGCTGCAGCTCGAACTCCACGCGCTCGCCTTCCTGCAGGCCCTGCAGGCCGGCACGCTGCACATCGGAAATGTGCACGAACACGTCCTTCGAGCCGTCCTCCGGCTGAATGAAACCAAAACCCTTGGTCGGGTTGAACCACTTCACGGTACCGATGGGCATCGCGGTGCTCCGTCAGAATGCGTTGCCGCCGCGCGACATGCACGGCGGATCAACTTCGAATGGGAACGGGCACCAGGCACGCTACGTCCCCGCGCGAGCGCGGGATGGGCGAGCTGGGACAGCAAGCCGAACCAAAACAAACAGTCGACACGTCCTATGTAGGGGCATGGGTTGGCTTCCACAACCGGCATCGCGCCCGCAATCGAAATCAACTCGGGGTCAGCCGCCGATCGCCTCCTCCAGGAAGACCTGCACGGCCTGGAACAGGGCGCCGCGCTGCCGCTCCAGCATGATGCCATGGGTGCCGCCGCCGAGCAGCACCAGCCGCTTGCCGGGGCTGGCGGTCAGCAGCGGAAACAACGCCATGGCCATGGAGGGCGGCGTGTCCTGGTCCCACTCCGCCAGCACCACTAGGGTCGGCGCGGTGATCGCCGCCGGGTCGTAATAGGGCTTGCCGGCCTGCCAGAACTCCCGCGAATCCTGCAGCACGCCATTGGGGGCGCGCAGCACGGAGGGCACCTGCCGCATCCCCTCCGGGTCGGTCGCGAAGGTCGAATCGGCCCAGTGCTCGTACCAGCCGGCGGGGAAGAGGCGGCCGCGCTGCGCCTCCGGCACGCCGTTCATCCAGCGGGCGCGGGCCTGGGCGCGGGTCACGCTGCGGTAGGCGCCGAGCGGCCCCTCCCCCGCCGCGCCGGCGGCGGCGGGAGATGGCCCCTCGCGCAGCCATTGCGGCGCGTAGAGCACCAGCCGCTCCACCAGCGCCGGGTTGTCGGCGGCGAAGCGCGCCTGCAGGCTGCTGCCCCAGGACCAGCCCAGATGCACGATCTTCGGCAGGCCGCGCAGTTCGCGGATATGGGCGGCGGCGGCGGCGATGTCCTTCTGCGCCACCGCGCCGCGGGTCAGCGGCGGGTTGGCCTCGGGCGGCTGGCCCATCGCCGCCTCGCGCGTCGAGCGGCCGTAGTTGCGCAGGTCGAGGCACCAGACGTCGAAGCCGCGCCCGGCCATGTAGTCCATCCAGGAGACGCCGCCCACCGCCAGGTCGAAGGTGGTGCTGGCCGGGTAGGTGGCGCCGTGCACGCAGAGGATGGTGCGGTCGGGCCGCGCCGGCGTGGCCGCCTCCGGCCGCTTGTTGCGGAGATAGAGCTGGATGCCCGGATCGCCGCCGGGAATCAGCATCTCGTCCATCGCCACGCCCGCGGGCTGCGCCGCGGCGGGCGCGGCGGCGAGGCCGAGCAGCGGCGGCGCGAGGAGCGGAGCGGCGAGCAGCGCGCGGCGTTGCATGGCGTTCTCCCGAAGCGGCCCGCCGGTTCGCGGGTCCTGGATTCGCCGCAGCCTAGAGCAGATCGCGCGGCTTCGGGAATGCCCCCTCAGCCGGCGGCCGGGGTGCCGCGCCGCTCGCTGGCGTAGTAGAGCAGCCCGAGCGACGGCAGGGCGAGGCCGATGCCGCTGGCGAGCGGCCAGCCGCCCGCGGCGTAGCTCCAGCCGCCCAGCGCCGAGCCGAGGGCGCCGCCCAGGAAGAAGGTGGCCATGTAGAGCCCGTTCAGCCGCGCCCGGTATTCCGCGCCGAGGGCGAAGATGACGCGCTGCCCCAGCACCACATTGGCCGAGACGCCGAAATCCAGCAGCACCGCCGCCGCCAGCAGCAGGCCGAGGCCCGTGCCTCCGCCCGGCGCGGCCAGGTGCGTCAGCGGGAAGGAGAGCGCGACCGCCAGCATGGCCAGCCCCGTGGCCGGGCGCACCCAGCCTCGGTCCGCCACCCGCCCCGCGATCGGCGCCGCCACCGCCCCCGCCACGCCGGCCAGCGCGAACAGCGCGATGCCCGATTGCGAGAAGCGGTACTCCGGCCCCGCCAGCAGCAGCGGCACCACCGTCCAGAACAGGCTGAAGGCGGAGAACAGCGAGGCCTGGTAGAGGGCGCGGCGGCGCAGCGTCGGGCTGCCGAGCGCCAGCCGGCCCATCGAGCGCAGCAGCGTGCCGTAGCGCAGCCCCGGCGCCGCGCCCGGCTCCCGGGGGTGGCGCGGCGGCATGGCCAGCCGCAGCACCAGGCCGAGCGCCAGCATCAGCCCCGCCGAGAGGGCGAAGACGGCGCGCCAGGACAGCCAGTCCGCCACCAGGCTGGCCACCGGGCGCGCCAGCATGATGCCGAGCAGCAGCCCGCTCATCACGTTGCCCACCACCTGGCCGCGCTTGCGCTCGGGCGCCAGATGCGCGGCATAGGGCACCAGGATCTGCACCGACACCGAGCCGAGGCCGATGACCAGGGAGGCGGCCAGGAACGCCGCCGGCTGCCCGGCCAGCGCCGCTCCCGCCAGTCCCAGCGCCCCCAGCCCCATCACCGCGAGGGCGAGGCGCCGGTTCTCCAGCAGGTCCGCCACCGGCACCACCAGCAGCAGCCCGGCGCCGTAGCCGATCTGCGTCATCGTCACGATCAGCCCCGCCGCGCCGGGGCTGAGGCCGAGCTCGGCGGCGATCGGCCCGATCAGCGGCTGGGCGTAGTAGATGTTGGCGACGATCAGCCCGCAGGCGAGGGCCAGCAGCGAGGTCAGCCAGGCGGGCGCGCCGGCGGCGGGAAGGGACATGCGGGAATCAGGCTCCGGAGGCGGCAGGCGGGAGAAGCCGCATCCTGGCCCGCCTCCGCCCGCCTGTCCTGCTACCGCGGCGCATGGCTGTCCCTGCCCGCGAAAGCCCCCTCCGCGCCGCCCCGCGCGTCAGGACTGCTCGAAGCGCATGTCCAGCCAGGTGTGGATGGCCTGGTAGGCCTCCGCCTTCCGCGGGAAGATCCCGGTGTTGTAGAGGCAGACCAGCGTGCCCTGGGACATGTGCTTGATCGGCACCTCGTCCAGCGTCACGGCATGGCCGGCCTTCTCCAGCGCCGCCTGGACCGCGCCGCAGCGCCCGGCCACGGATTCGCCGGGTGGCACGAAGTCGTGCCGGTCGGTGAGGAAGCCCTCGGTGGTGAGCGTCTCCCCGGCCTGGCGGATGAACGCCTCGGTCAGCAGCGGGCTGTCGGTCATGGGAGCGCCTTTCCTCGTTCGCGCCTGCCCGGGGGCGGGCGCCTGTCGGGGGGCTAACGCGCCAGGAGGCCCCGGGCTTCAGGGGGGGCTTCAGGGTGGGCTGCGGGCGGCGGGCGCTGCCAACACGGGATCGTCGCGAGCCAGGGCGCGCATCCTGCGCTAAAGGGCGCGGCATCATGCGAGAGAATCCGAAAGGGTCGCTGCCGCGCGCGGGATGGGCGCGGGAGCTGGGCGCCATGCTGGCGCTCGCCTGGCCGCTGGCCCTGACCAACCTGTCCCAGATCGCGCTGGTGCTGACCGACACGCTGTTCCTCGGCCGGCTGGGCGAGCTGCCGCTGGCCGCCGCCACGCTGGGCGGCAACCTCTACTTCATCGCCATGGCGCTGCCCTTCGGCCTGGCCTTCGCCACTGCCGCCATGCTGGCGCAGGAGCGTGGCCGGGTGCGCCACCACATGCGCGAGATGCGCCGCACCATGCGCCAGGGCGCCTGGCTGATCCTGCCGCTCTTCGCCGCGCTGGGGCTCGGGCTGTGGCACACGGGGGCCATCCTGCGCGCCACCGGCCAGGACCCGGCCCTGGCCGAGGCGGCGCAGACCTACAACCGCGCCCTGCTGTGGGGGATGCTGCCCTTCTACGGCTTCCTGCTGCTGCGCGGCTTCCTGGCGGCGCTGGAGCGGCCCTGGCCGGCGCTCTGCGTGTCGATGGGCGCCATCGGGCTGAACGTGGTGCTGGACTACGCGCTGGTGGCGGGCGGCTTCGGCCTGCCGCCGCTCGGCGTGCTGGGCGCCGGCATCGCCAGCGCCGTGGCCAACGCCAGCATGTTCGCGGCGCTGGCGCTGTGGGTGTCGCTGGACCGGCGGCTCTCCCGCTTCCGCCTGGCCGGCCGCTTCTGGCGGGCCGACTGGCGGCGGATGCGCGAGATCATCGTCATCGGCACCCCCATTGCCGCATCGATGCTGCTGGAGATCGGCATCTTCAGCGCCACCGCCCTGGTGATGGGCTGGTTCGGCCCCGGCGCCGTGGCGGCGCACGCGGTGGCGCTGCAGGTGGCGGGGGCGAGCTTCATGGTGCCCATGGGCATCGGCCAGGCGGCCACCGCGCGGGTGGGGCTGGCGGCCGGCGCGCTGGACGCGGCGGGCGCCCGGCGCGCGGGCTGGGCGGCCATCAGCCTCGGCGCCGGCTTCATGCTGCTGGCGGCGGCGCTGCTGCTGAGCGTGCCGCACGCCATCGCCGGTCTGTTCCTGGCGCCGGAGCTGGCCGAGACGCGGGGCCTCGCCACCACCCTGCTGATGGTGGCCGGGCTGTTCCAGCTGGCCGACGGGGTGCAGGCGGTGGCCGCCGGCGCGCTGCGCGGGCTGAAGGACACGCGCGTGCCGATGCTGATCGCCGCCCTGGGCTACTGGGGGCTGGGCCTGCCGATCGGCCTCGGCCTCGGCTTTCCGGGCGGCTTCGGGCCGCTCGGCGTCTGGATCGGGCTGGCCAGCGGGCTGGGCATCGTCGCCGTGCTGATGACGCTGCGCTGGGCGCGCCTGGCCGGCCCCGGCCATCCGGCCCGCCTTCCACACCCGGGCGACGGACAGAACAACAGAATCCTCTCAACTTCTGGACTGGAATTCATGGAAAAATAGCTTTTCTGTTGCCAGAATGCACCGGTCTCAGCAGGCCAGGAGCAGCAAGACCATGACGTTTCCCCCCAACGTCACCGACCGCATGCTCATCGCCGACCTCGTGGACCGGATCATCCACGAGGCGGACGATGTCTTCCCCGCCGAGGATGCGCGGCGGTTGCTGCGCCTCCTGCCGCCGCCGCCCCTCTGGCGGCAAGCCCTCGGCGCCTTCACCGGCGAGGATGACGCGGTGCAGGCCGGGCCCTGGCGCCTGCGCCACGCCACCACCCCGCGCGACGCGCTGAAGGGCCGCATGGTGCTGGAGATCGGCCCCGCCTTGGCGGAGGAGGATGCGCCGGAAGGCGAGGTCGCCCTGCTGGTCTTCCAGCATGGCGAGCCGGTGCGGCTGCTGCGGCAGGTGCCGGAATCGGCCAGCTTCGGCACGCTGGTCGTCACCCGGCTGGACAGCCTGCCCTGGAAATCGCCCGGCCATTCCGCCGGCGGCCTGCCCGCCACCTGATTCCGGGCAGGCGGCGGATGGTCTAAAGCGGCGCGGACGCCTTGCCACAGGAGCCCGCGCCCGATGCCCGATTCGCCCGCCCTGCCCCGTATCGCCTTCATCGGCACCGGCGGCACCATGGCCTCGCTCGGCCAGGATGCGCTGGACATCCAGGATTACGGCCGCCACGGCCTGGTGATGGACGCCGCCGCCATCCTCGCCCGCGTGCCGGAGCTTGCGCGGGTGGCGGAGGTCCTCCCGCGCCCCTACAGCGCCGTCATCTCCAGCCGCATCGGCTTCCGCGACTGGAAGGCCATCGCCGCGGAATGCCACCGCGCGGTGGCGGAGATCCCCGGCCTCGCCGGCATCGTCATCGGCCACGGCACCTCCACCATGGAGGAGACCGCCTATGCGCTGAACCTCGGCCTGAAGCTCGACCTGCCGGTGGTGATGGTGGGCGCCCAGCGCCCCGCCTCCGGCCTCTCCTCCGACATGCCGATGAACCTGCTGAACGCGGTGCGCGTGGCCGCCAGCCCGGAGGCGCGCGGCATGGGCGTGCTGCTGCTGCTCAACGACGAGATCCACGCCGCGCGCGAGGTCAGCAAGACCGCCACCTGGCGGATGCAGACCTTCCGCACCCCGGATTTCGGCGTGCTCGGCCAGGCGGATGCCGACCGGGTGGTGTTCTACCGCCGCCCGCTGCGCCGCGTGATGCCCGACACCGCCTTCGACCTGCGCGCCATCGACGCCCTGCCGCGCGTGGACATCGCCTATTCCCACGCCGATGCCGACGCCACGGCGATCCGCGCCTTCGTCGCCGCCGGGGCGCGCGGCATCGTCAGCGCCGGCTTCGCCCCCGGCGCCCCCACCCCGGCCGAGGCGGATGCGCTGGCCGAGGCGGTGGAGGCCGGCGTCGTGGTGGTGCAATCCACCCGCGTCGGCAGCGGCCGGGTGGTGCGCGGCGAGCGGATGACGCGGCAGGGCCTGCTCGCCGCCGACAACCTGACGCCGCAGAAGGCGCGCATCCTGCTCGCCCTGGCCCTGACCGTGACGCAGGACCCGGCCGAGATCATGCAGCTGTTCGACACCCACTGAGGCGCCGGCATTGAGGCGCCTGGCGGCGGGCGCGCCTTGCCGCCAGGCTGCCGACCCCTCTTCTTCTCGGGTGATACGACAACCCCCTTCCGCGCGCCCGGGCCGCCGCGATATCGTGGCGGCAACGAAAGGGAGGGGATGGTGCGCGACACCACCACGGCCGGCATGGATGCCGGCACATTGTTCGCCGAGCTGGCGGCCGAGGAGGCCGCGCAGCCGGAGCCGGGCTTCGCCATGGCGCCGGAGGACTGGGCCGGCTTCGCCCTGTTCTGGGCCATGTCCGGCATCGTGTTCCTGCAGTTCTTCACCCGCTACATCCTGAACGACAGCCTCGCCTGGACCGAGGAGATCGCCAGCTACATGCTGATGGTCCTCACCTTCTGGGGCAGCGCGCTGGCGGCGCGGCGGGGCAGCCACATCGCGGTGGAGTTCCTGCTCGACGCGCTGCCGGCGGCGGCGCGGCGCTGGGCGCGGCTGGCGGTGGCGCTGGTGGCGGCCGGCTTCTTCGCGCTCTGCTGCGTGCTGTGCTGGCAGGTGGCGGAGGCCATGCTGTTCCAGCCCATGGTCGCCATCGAGGTGCCGCTGGCCTATGTCTATTACGGCATCCTGGGCGGGCTGGTGCTGACCACGCTGCGCACCGCGCTGCACGCCCTCGCCCGCTTCCGTGCCGGCGAGCCGGAGCACGCGCCCGATCCCTCTCTCGCGACGGTGAAGCTGTGACGGCGCTCCTCTTCCTCTCCTTCTGCGGGCTGCTGCTGGTCGGCGTGCCGGTGGCGGTGGCGCTGGGCGGCGCCTCGCTGGCCTATGTCTGGGCCGAGGGCGCGCTGCCGCCGCTGGTGGTGCTGCACCGCATGGCCAGCGGGGTGGAGAGCTTCCCCCTGCTCGCCATCCCCTTCTTCATCATGGCCGGCAGCCTGATGAACTCGGCCGGCATCACCGAGCGCATCTACGGCTTCGCGGTGGCGCTGGTGGGCTGGGCGCGGGGCGGGCTCGGCCAGGTGAACGTGGTGGGCAGCGTCATCTTCGCCGGCATGTCCGGCACGGCGGTGGCCGATGCGGGCGGCATCGGCAACATCGAGATCAAGGCGATGCAGGACCACAAATACCCCCTGCCCTTCGCCGTCGGCCTCACCGGCGCCTCCTCGACCATCGGGCCGATCATCCCGCCCAGCCTGCCGATGGTGATCTTCGGCGTCATGGCCAACGCCTCGATCGGCCAGCTCTTCGCCGCCGGGCTGATTCCGGGCCTGTTCATGGCGCTGGTGCTGATGGTGTGGGTGGCGGTGGAGGCGCGGCGCAAGAACTTCCCGCGCGACGCCGCCTTCTCCCTCCCCCGCCTCGGCCACAGCTTCAGGCGCGCCTTCCTGCCGCTGATGACGCCGGTGCTGCTGGTGGGCGGCATGACCACCGGCGCCTTCACCCCCACCGAGGCCGCCATCGCCGCCACCTTCTACGCGCTGTTCCTCGGCACGGTGGTCTACCGCACGCTGAGCTGGAAGGCCTTCCTGCGCGTCAGCATGGAGACGGTGGAGACGACGGCGGTGGTGCTGCTGATCGTGGCCGGCGCCAGCATCTTCGGCTGGCTGGTCACCACCACCCGGATCACCGACGGCGTGGCGGAGTTCGTCCTCTCCATCACCCGGGAGAAGTGGCTGGTGCTGCTGCTGGTGAACGTCTTCCTGCTGTTCATCGGCTGCTTCCTGGAGACCATCGCCGCCATCACCATCCTGGTGCCGGTGCTGCTGCCGCTGATGACGCAGATCGGCGTGGACCCGGTGCATTTCGGCATCATCATGGTGCTGAACCTGATGATCGGGCTGCTGACGCCGCCGGTGGGGATGGTGCTGTTCATCCTGGCCCGCGTCTCGGGCCTCAGCTTCGAGCAGACGACGCGGGCGACGGCGCCCTTCCTGATCCCGCTGTTCTTCTGCCTGGGCCTGGTGACCTTCTGGGAGCCGCTCTCGATGTGGCTGCCCACGCTGATGTACCGCTGAGGCAGCGGCGAAAAAAAAAGCCGGGGGAATTCCTTCCCCCGGCCTTCCCGGCTTTCTCAGCCCCATATTTTCAGCAATGCCCCGGCAGCGGCTCCAGGCTCTGCATGGCGGCGTCCACGGCGAAGTCGCCGAAATCCATCTTCATCTCGTCGGCCACGCCATTGGCGTAGTAGCGCAGCCCCACCTCGTATTCCGGGGCGCTGGCGCCGGCCGCCGCATCCTTGCCGAAGAAGGCGATGCGCATCCGCGCGCTGGCCTGCCCCGCCATCAGCGGGAAGCGCGGCTCGGCGGGAGCGGGCGTCCAGGAGGAGAGCAGCGTGGTGCTGTCCTGCGCGCCTTCCTCGCTGGTGCCGTCGAAGAGCGGCGTCACCAGCATGCGCTGGCCGGCACGCGCCATCTCCAGCGTGCGGATGGTGTGCGCCATGGGCAGCAGCGTGCCGGGCGGCAGGCTCGCCTGGCTGGCGCTGGGCGCCTCGTAGGTCACGGTGCCGCCCTTGCCGCCCGGCTCCAGTTCCGCCTCGCCGCTGATGCGCTGGGTCACGGCGCCCTGGGCGGTCTGGGTCAGGGTGAAGCGCAGGCGCCGGCCGTCCTTGCTCTCCCAGGTGGAGTAGTCGGAGGCGGTCTCGACCGTCTGGCCGGCGCGGTCGGCCACCACAAGCTGCAGGCGCTGGCGGGTGGTCCAGCCGTCGCAGGCATCCATCACCTCGAACAGCATGGCGCCCTCGGCCTGGATCACCTCGCTGCCCTGGCGGGCGCGGTCCAGCGTCAGGCGGTAGGCGGCGCGGTGCGGCGCCATCTCCAGCACGGCCTTGCCGGGCTCCGGCCTGGCGGCCTCGGGCCGGGCGGGCGCGGCGGGCGCCTGGGCGGCGCCCGGCCCGGACGGCCCTGCGGCACCCAGGGCCGCCAGCAGGGCCAGGGCGGGGAGGGATCGGGGTCCGGCCAGGAAATCGCGCAGGCGCATCGGGTAATCCTTCTCGGGGTCCGGGCCGGGGTGTGGCCCGTGGCGCGCGGGGCGGAACCCCCGCCCCGCGCGCCCGTCCGGCAGAGTTAGGAAGCCTTGGGCCCGGCCGCACCCTTGGCGGGCGGCAGATCGAGCTTGATGGAGAGTTCTTTAAGCCGCGCCGGCTCCACCGCCGCGGGCGCGCCCATCATCAGGTCCTGCCCCTGCTGGTTCAGCGGGAACAGGATGACCTCGCGGATGTTCGGCTCGTCGGCCAGCAGCATCACCATGCGGTCGATGCCGGGGGCGGAGCCGCCATGCGGCGGCGCGCCGTAGCGGAAGGCGTTCAACATGCCGCCGAACCGCGCCTCGACATCCTGCGCCGTGTAGCCGGCGATCTCGAAGGCGCGCACCATGATGTCCGGGCGGTGGTTGCGGATGGCGCCCGAGGACAGCTCGATGCCGTTGCAGACGATGTCGTACTGGAAGGCCTTGATCTCCAGCGGGTCCATCGTGTTCAGCGCCTCGAGCCCCCCCTGCGGCATGGAGAAGGGGTTGTGGCTGAAGTCGATCTGCTTCGTTTCCTCGTTCAGCTCGTACATCGGGAAGTCGACGATCCAGCAGAAGCGGAACTCGCCCTGCTCGATCAGCCCCAGCTCCTCGCCGAGCTTCGTCCGCACCTTGCCGGCGAATTTCGGCGTCTCGTCGCGCTTGCCGGCGGCGAAGAACACGGCGTCCCCCGCCTTCAGCCCGCAGGCGGCGCGGATCGCCTCGACGCGCTCGGCCTCCAGGTTCTTGGCGATCGGGCCCTTCGGGCCTTCCTCGGCGAACTGGATGTAGCCGAGGCCGCCGGCGCCCTCGGCGCGGGCCCATTCGTTCAGCTTGTCGAAGAAGCCGCGCGGGTTGCCCGCCGCGCCCGGCGCCGGGATGGCGCGGACGATGCCGCCCGCCGCCACCACCTTGCTGAACAGGCCGAAGCCGGACTCACGGAAACTCTCCGTGACGTCGGTGATCTTCAGCGGGTTGCGCAGGTCCGGCTTGTCGGAGCCGTAGTCCAGCATGGCGGTGTCGTAGGCGATGCGCGGGAAGGGCGCGGGCGTCACCTTGCGCCCCCCCCCGAACTCGTTGAACACGCCCTCCATCACCGGCTCGATCGCCGCGAAGACGTCCTCCTGGGTGACGAAGCTCATCTCGAAGTCGAGCTGGTAGAACTCGCCCGGGGAGCGGTCGGCGCGGCTCGCCTCGTCGCGGAAGCAGGGGGCGATCTGGAAGTAGCGGTCGAAGCCCGCCACCATCGCCAGCTGCTTGAACTGCTGCGGCGCCTGCGGCAGCGCGTAGAAGGTGCCGGGGTGGTTGCGCGAGGGCACCAGGAAGTCCCGCGCGCCTTCGGGGCTGCTCGCCGTCAGGATCGGCGTCTGGAACTCGGTGAAGCCCTGCTCGATCATCCGCCGCCGGATGGAGGCGATGACGCCGGCGCGCAGCATGATGTTGCGGTGCTGCTTCTCCCGCCGCAGGTCGAGGAAGCGGTAGCGCAGCCGCAGCTCCTCGGGGAATTCCTGCTCGCCCGCCACCTGGATCGGCAGCACCTCGGCCGAGGACTGCACCTCGAGCGCCTTCACGCGCAGCTCGATGGCGCCGGTCGGCAGCTTGTCGTTCACCGTGCCCGCCTCGCGCGCCACCACCTCGCCGGTGACGGTGACGACGCTCTCGGGGCGGATCGCATCGGCGGCCGCGAACACGTCGGAGCCGGCGGGGATGACGCATTGCGTCAGGCCGTAATGGTCGCGCAGGTCGATGAAGAGCAGGCCGCCATGGTCGCGCTTGCGGTGCACCCAGCCGGAGAGGCGGGCGGTCTGCCCCGCGTCGCTGGCGCGCAGCGCGCCGCAGGTATGGGTGCGGTAGGCGTGCATCGTGAAAAACCCCGAGGCTCGGACGGAAAGGGCCGCAGAAGGGGCGCCGGAGGCCCCCATGTCAAGGGCGGAGCGCATCCCTGGCCCGCCCGGGCGCCGGTTTCCGCGCCTCCGCCCCGCCTCTTCGCCCGCCTCATCCGGGGGGCAGGCTTTGCGGCTTGCCCCGGCTTCGCTAGAACACTCCAACGATGAGCCGACGCACCCAGGCGCAGGACGCCGATCCGATCCTGATCACGACCACCGAGGATCTCGCCGCGCTATGCGACCGGCTGCGGCGCGAGCCGTTCGTCACGGTCGATACCGAGTTCATGCGGGAGAGGACCTATTGGCCCGAGCTGTGCGTGGTGCAGCTCGGCGGCGCCGAGGAGGTGGCGGTGATCGATGCCCAGGCGGAGGGGCTCGACCTCGCCCCGCTGGGCGAGCTGTTCGCCGACCCCGCGGTGACCAAGGTGTTCCATGCCGCCCGGCAGGATGTGGAGATCTGCATCCTGCGCTTCGGCGCCCCCCCTCGCCCGCTCTTCGACACCCAGGTGGCCGCCATGGTGGCCGGCTTCGGCGACCAGGCGAGCTATGACAGCCTGGTGCGGGCGCTCGCCGGCGCGCAGATCGACAAGGCCCACCGCTTCTCCGACTGGGCCGCCCGCCCCCTCTCCGCCGCCCAGATCAACTACGCCGCGGCCGACGTGACCCATCTCCGCCGCGTCTACACCGCCCTCGTCGAGCGCCTGACCGAGGAAGGCCGCCTCTCCTGGGTGGCCGAGGAGATGGCGGAGCTGACCGACCCCGCCACCTACCGCCAGGACCCCGAGACGGCGTGGGAGCGCCTCAAGCCGCGCTCCGGCAACCGCCGCTTCCTCGCCGCCGTGCGCGCCGCCGCCGCCTGGCGGGAGCGCGAGGCGCAGCGCGTCAACATCCCGCGCCAGCGCCTGGTGCGGGACGAGACGCTGCTGGAGATCGCCGCCACCAGCCCCAGCACGGCGGCCGAGCTGTCCCGCGCGCGGGGGATCAGCAAGGGCTTCGCCGACGGCAAGACCGGCGCCGGCCTGCTGGCCGCCCTGGCCACGGCGCGCGAGCTGCCCGAATCGGCCCTGCCCGAGCCGGCGCGCGACGCCCGCCAGGGCCCGCCCGCCTCGCCGGCGCTGATCGCGCTGCTGAAGGTGCTGCTGGCCGCCAAGGCGGAGGAGCACCATGTCGCCCCCCGCCTGATCGCCAGCGCCGACGAGCTGGAACGGCTGGCCACCGAGGCCGAGCCGCAGATCCCCGCTTTGCATGGCTGGCGGCGGCAGATCTTCGGCCAGGCGGCGCTGGCGCTGAAGGGCGGCCGGCTGGCCCTCGGCGTCGAGGGCCGCAAGGTCAAGCTGATCCAGAGCTGACCGGAGGGCGGGCGTC
>NZ_JCACVY010000040.1:0-27118 GCF_058833935.1 Roseomonas sp. TS2
GCCATGTCCAGCCGCTCGGTCAAGCGCCGGAGGCTTCGCCGACGAGCTGGGCGAAGCGGTCATAGGGCAGCGCGCCGGGCACCACCTTGCTGCCGAAGACGAAGCTCGGGGTGGAGCTGACATTGTGCTCCTGCTCGGCCTTCAGCCGGCCTTCCAGGATGGCGCGGCGCAGCCCCTGGTCGGCGATGGCGGCGTCCACCTGAGCGCGGGAGAGGCCGGCGAGCGCGGCGATCTTGGCGATCTCGGCCACGTTGTCGGCGCCGCGGGCGAAGGCCCAGCGGTCCTGGCTGGCCAGCAGCGCGCCGATGAAGCCCTCATAGCGCTCGGCCGGCAGGGCGCGGGCCACCTGGGCGGCGGCGAGCGCCAGCTGGTCGAGCGGGAAGTCGCGCCACACCATGCGCATCTTGCCGGTGCCGACGAGCTCCTTCTTCACCTGCGGCCAGGTGTCGCGGTGGAAGGCGGCGCAGTGCGAGCAGGTGAGCGAGAAATACTCGATCACCGTCACGGGCGCCGTCTCCGGGCCGGTGGCCCGCTCGCCGAGGCTGATGGGCGCGGCGGCGCCCCCTCCCTGCGCGGCGGCGGCCAGCGGCGCCAGCGGAAGCAGGGCGGCCGGAGCCAGCATCAGCGTGCGGCGGGTGAGCGACATGGAGCCTCCTGTGGCGTCATGGGGCGGACGGCGCGCGGCGGGTGCCCCGGGTGCGGCGGCGCGGTTCCGCCGTCTCTACAGCAGAACACGCCCGCAAGGCGATTCCGGGCAAGGCGGTCCCGGGCAAGGCGATCCCGCGCGGCGGGCCGGCCGCGGATGACCCAGCAGATGACGCGGCGGCGCGGGCCTGTCCATCGGCTGTTGCACTTCGCCACGCCGCGCGCGCCCGGCGCTTGCGCGCGGAGCGGCTTTGCCCGATGGGGCGGGCGTCACACGCACGAACAAAAGACATTGAGGAGAGGCCCGATGGCCCGCCTGTTTCCCTCCTGGACCCCCGCGCGCGGCCCCGTCGTGGGGCCGGAGGAGCGCCTGCCCGGCGGCGCCATGCTGGCGCTCGGGCTGCAGCATGTCGTCGCCATGTCCGGCGCCACCATCCTCGGCCCGCTGCTGATGGGGTTCGACCCGAACCTCGCCATCCTGTTCTCCGGCATTGGCACGCTGCTGTTCTTCCTCATCACCGGCGGGCGGGTGCCGAGCTATCTCGGCTCCAGCTTCGCCTTCATCGCCGTGGTGGTGGCGGTCACCGGCTATGCCGGCACGGGGCCGAACCCGAACATCGGCCCGGCGCTGGGCGGCATCGTCGCCGCCGGGGCGCTCTACGCGCTGGTGGGGCTGGTGGTGATGCGCGCCGGCACGGGCTGGATCGAGCGGCTGATGCCGCCCGTCGTCACCGGCGCGGTGGGGGCGGCGATCGGGCTGAACCTGGCGCCCGTGGCGGCGCGCGGGGTGGAGGGATCGGCGCCGGAGGTGGTGGTGGGCATCGGCACGCTGCTCGCCGTCAGCCTGCTCGCCGTCTATGCGCCGCAGGGGCTGCGCCGCGTCTCCATCCTGGGCGGCACGGTGGCGGGCTACCTGCTGCACCTGCTGCTGGCCAACGGCCTCGGCCTCGGCACGCCGGTCGATTTCGGGGGCCTCGCCGCTGCGCCCTGGTTCGGCCTGCCGCGCTTCCAGGCGCCGGTGTTCGAGGCCGGCGCGATGCTGCTGATCGCCCCCGTCGCCATCATCCTGATCGCGGAGAATCTCGGGCACATCAAGGCGGTGGGCGCCATGACGGGGGTCAGCATGGACCGCCACATGGGCCGCGCCTTCCTGGGCGACGGCGTGGCCACCATGCTGGCCGGCAGCGGCGGCGGCACGGGCGTCACCACCTATGTCGAGAATATCGGCGTGATGGCGATGACGCGGGTCTATTCGACGCTGATCTTCGTCGTCGCCGCGCTGTTCGCCATCGCGCTGGGCTTCTCGCCCAAGTTCGGCGCCCTGCTGCAGACCGTGCCGAAGCCGGTGCTGGGCGGCCTCGCCGTCGCCGTGTTCGGCCTGATCGCCGCCGCCATGGCGCGCATCTGGGTGGACAACAAGGTGGATTTCTCCGACCCGCGCAACCTGCTCACCGTGGGCGTCACCCTCATCGCCGGCGCGGGCGACCTCACCCTCCGCTTCGGCGGCTTCGCAGTGGGCGGCATCGGCACGGCGACGCTGGCGGCGATCGGCCTCTACCAGCTGCTCGGGCTGCGGCGCGGCGCGGCGGCGGAGGACCGCGCGCGGCACTGAGGCGGGGCCGCCGCCCCCTTCCCCGCCTCAACCGCTTGTCGGGTGCGCCAGGGGGGCGGCGCGGGGCATGGTCGGCCTTCCTTCAGACGGAGGTGCCTTCCATGCCGCCTTCCCAGTGCCTGACGTTCCGCGCCCTGGCCTACAACAATGCCTGGGCCAATCACCGCCTGCTCGCGGCCTGCGCCGGGCTGGGCCAGGACGCCTTCGAGGCGCCGCGGACCGGCTTCTTCCCCTCGATCCGCGCCACCCTGAACCACATCCTGGTCATCGACCGCTTCTATGTGGACGCGCTGGAGGGCGGCACGCTCGGCCCCGCCGCCTGGGCGGACCCGCTGCCCTGCCCCACCCTGGCGGATCTGCGGCCCGCGCAGGCGGTGGTGGACCAGCGGCTGATCGCCTTCTGCGAAGCCCTCGCGCCGGACGGGCTGGCGGCGGTGACGCGGGTGCACCGGCAGGGCCATGTGCAGGAGGAGCGGACCGACCGGCTGCTGCTGCACCTCTTCCTGCACCAGGTGCATCATCGCGGCCAGGCGCATGCCATGCTGAGCGGCACCGGCGTGCCGCCGCCGCAGCTCGACGAGTTCTTCGCCGCCGGGGAGGCGCCGCTGCGGGCGGCGGAGTTCGCCACGCTGGGCTGGCGCGAGGAGACGGTGTGGGGCTAGCGCTTCGGCCCGCCGCCTTGGCGGCGATAGACGCCCTGCCCCAGCCGGGCCAGGGCGGCGCGCAGTTCGGGGTCCTCGATGCCGTCCAGCGCCGTGCTCACCGGCTGCGGCAGCGCCACCGGGGCGGGCTTCGGCGCCTTGCGGGCGGGGGGCGGCATGCGCAGCTGCACCAGCCGCAGCCGCTCCACCACCCGCTGGCCGAGCGCGACGTTCACCCGCTCGATCAGCTGCGGCGCCAGGTATTGCAGCTCCATCGCCATCGGCCCGGCGCAGCCCAGGGTCAGCGTGCCGCCGACCAGCTTCTGCGGCATGCTCTGCGCCGCCAGCACAGGGCCGACGATCTCCGGCCAGTCCGTCATCAGGTGCGTGGCGGCCGGGCTGCGGCGGCGGAACACCGGCCGGGTCAGCTTCGGCAGCAGGGTGGAGAGCGGGCGCGGGCCGCGGTCCGCCCGCCAGCCGGGCGGCTCATCCCGCCGCGCCGTGTCGTTGCGCGCCGTGTCGCTCCGGGCGGGGGGGCTTGATCCGCGTGGCGCTTCGTCGTCTTGCTGCATCCGTGCTGCCCCCTGACCCCCTGCCCTCTGCCGGCGATCTGCTCGCCTGGTACGACCGCCACCGCCGCGCCCTGCCCTGGCGGGAAGCCGCGCGCGATCCCTACCGTATATGGCTCTCCGAAGTCATGTTGCAGCAGACCACCGTGGCCGCCGTGGCGCCGCGCTGGCGGCGCTTCCTGGCACGATTCCCGACGGTGGCGGCGCTGGCCGCGGCGCCGTGGGAGGCGGTGGCCGAGGAATGGGCCGGGCTCGGCTACTACGCCCGCGCCCGCAACCTGCATGCCTGCGCCCAGGCGGTGGTGGCGCGCGGCGGCTTCCCCGACACGGTGGAGGGGCTGCGCGCCCTGCCCGGCATCGGCGCCTATACCGCCGCCGCCGTGGCCGCCATCGCCTTCGACCGGCCCGTGGTGCCGCTGGATGGCAATGTGGAGCGCGTCACCGCCCGCGTCGCGGCGGTGGAGGAGGCGCTGCCCGGCGCCCGCCCGCGCCTCGCCGCGCTGGCGCAGGGCTGGATGGCGCAGGCGCCGGCGCGGGAGCGGCCGGCGGATTTCGTGCAGGCGCTGTTCGACCTCGGCGCCACGATCTGCGTGCCGCGCAGCCCGGCCTGCGTGCTCTGCCCCTGGCAGGCGGGATGCGCGGGGCGGATCTCCGGCATCGCCCCCCTGCTGCCGCGCAAGGCGCCGAAGCCGGCGCGGCCGCTCAAGCGCGGCGTGCACTTCCTGCTCAGCGATTCGGCGGGCCGCCTGCTGCTGCGGCGCCGGCCGCCGAGCGGGCTGCTCGGCGGCATGCTGGGGATTCCCGGCACGCCCTGGCGGGAGGAAGGCTGGAGCACGGAGGAGGCCATGGCCCACGCGCCGCTGACCTCCGCCAACTGGCGCGCCCTACCCGGCGAGGCGAAGCATGGCTTCACCCATTTCGAGCTGCGCATGGCGCTGCTGGCCGCCACCCTGCCGCCCGGCGCGGCCGTGGAGGGCGAGTGGCTGACCCCGGCCGCCGCCGCGCAGGCCCTGCCGGGGGCGATGCAGCGGCTGCTGGCGCTTGCCGAGGCCGCCGGCGCCGTGGCAAGCGATACCGCATGACCGCCCGCACCGGGCGGCCAGCAAAAAGACTTCCGGGACGCCCCGCATGATGCAGATGACCGCCACCCGCGCCCGCGCCGGGTTCACCTTCCTTGCCTATGCGCTGCTCGGCTCGGCCGTGATGGCCGCCTCGGCGCAGATCACCCTGCCGATGTGGCCGGTGCCCGCCACGCTGCAGTCGCTTGCGGTGCTGCTGATCGGCGCGCTGGCCGGGCCGCGCCTCGGCGCCGCCGCGCTGCTGGCCTATCTGGCGGAAGGCGCGATGGGCCTGCCGGTCTTCGCCGGCGGCGCCGCCGGCCCGGCCGCGCTGATGGGCCCCACCGCCGGCTTCCTGGCCGGCTTCGTGCTCTCCGCCTGGCTGGCGGGCTTCACGCCGCGCGCCGGGCTGCTGCGCCAGGGCGGCGTGCTGCTGGCGGCGCATCTGGCGATGTTCGTCCCCGGCGTGCTGTGGCTCTCGGGCTTCGTCGGGCTGGAGCGCGCGCTGATGGCGGGCTTCGTGCTGTTCATCCCCGGCACGGTGGTGAAGACGGCGCTGGCGCTGGCCACGCTGCGCGCCGCCCAGGGCACCCTCCGCCGCGCCTGACCGCAGCCGGAGGCGGCGCAACCCGCGCCGCCTCCCCGGCGTTTCCATCGGGAACAGGCCATGAACATATGTGCCTGAGGAGAAGACCGATGGCCAAGACTCCCGAGAACGATCCGAAGCAGGCGACCGAGAGCACGCCCGGCAACACGGTGAAGGACCCGTCCGACTGGACGACGGGCGACGAGAGCATGACCGGTGCCCAGGCCAGCTACCTCAAGACGCTGAGCGAGGAAGCGGGCATCGACTTCGACGAGACGCTGAGCAAGGCCGAGGCCTCGAAGCGCATCGACGAGCTGCAGGCCAAGACCGGGCGCGGCCGCGACCACTGACCGTGCCGGCGCCGCCAGCGTCCCCCGAAAACTGACAGAAAAAAGATGCGGGGGTCCGGGGGAGAATTCCTTCTCCCCCGGCCTTCCTCAGGTCCCGAGGCTCGCCGCCACTTCGCTCCGCAGCTCATCGAGCAGCCGCAGCGTGCCGTCCCGCCGCTCCAGGTGCCAGAACAGCCAGCCATTGCAGGAGGGTGCCTCCTGCACGGCGGAGCCGACCTGGTGGATCGAGCCGTGGGCCTTGCCGCAGCGGATGGAGCCGTCGGCGTTCACCTCCGCCTCGAAGCGGCGGTGCCGGTCGGTCAGGCGGGCGCCGGGCGGCACTAGCCCGCGCTCCACCAGCGTGCCGAAGGGGATGCGCGGCTGCTCGCGCTTGGTCGGCATCACCAGCATGGCGCTTTCCGACAGCGGCTGGATCGCCTGGATGCGGGCGCGCGCCGCGGCGGCATAGCCCGGGTCGCGCTCGATGCCGATGTAGCGGCGGCCGAGGCGGCGGGCGACGGCGGCGGTGGTGCCGGTGCCGAGGAAGGGGTCGAGCACCACGTCGCCCGGCGCGGTGCAGGAGAGGATGACCCGGTGCAGCAGCGCCTCGGGCTTCTGCGTCGGGTGCAGCTTGTCGCCCTTGGCGTCGCGCAGCCGCTCATGCCCGGTGCAGAGCGGGATGAACCAGTCCGAGCGCATCTGCACGTCGTCGTTCAGCGACTTCATGGCGGTGTAGTTGAACTTGTAGCGGCTCTCCTGGCCGCGGCTCGCCCAGATCAGCGTCTCGTGCGCGTTGGTGAAGCGCCGGCCGCGGAAGTTCGGCATCGGGTTGGCCTTGCGCCAGATGACGTCGTTCAGGATCCAGAAGTCGAGATCCTGCAGCGCGACGCCGAGGCGGAAGACGTTGTGGTAGCTGCCCATCACCCAGATGGTGCCGTCCTTGCGCAGCACGCGGCGCGCCTCGGTCAGCCAGGCGCGGGTGAAGGCGTCGTAGGCGGCGAGATCGGAGAAGCGGTCCCAGGAATCGTCCACGCCATCGACCACGCTCTCATCCGGCCGCCGCAGCTGGCCCTTGAGTTGCAGGTTGTAGGGCGGATCCGCGAAGATGGCATGCACCGAGGCTGGCGGCAGTGCGCGCAGCATCTCGATGCAATCCCCTTCCAGGATGCAGTCCACCGGCAGATCCAGCCCCGTCCCCACGCCCGCGAAACCCCTCAGCGACTCGAGGGCCGACAATGCGCGGGCCGGAGTCGCGCCGTCAAGCGGGCCGAGTCGCGGTTTCTTTCAGCAGCCTAGAGAAGCGCGAGCTGATCCACCGGCGCGAAGCCCCGGCGGTGATGCGGGCAGGGCCCGAGCTTCAGCAGCGCGGCACGGTGCGCCGCCGTGGGGTAGCCGGCATGGCGGGCGAAGCCATAGCCCGGCCAGCGCCCGTCCAGCCGCGCCATGGCGCGGTCCCGCGTCACCTTGGCCAGGATCGAGGCGGCGGCGATGGAGAGGCTGAGGCTGTCCCCCTTCACCACGCAGCGCACCTCGCAGGGCAGGCGCGGCGGCTGGTTGCCGTCGACGAGCGCCACATCCGGCACGGTGGCCAGCCGCGTCACGGCCCGCAGCATGGCCAGGTGCGTGGCGCGGAGGATGTTGATGCGGCCGATCTCGGCCGCGCTGGCGGCGCCGATGCCGAATTCCAGCACCCCCGCCCGGGCGGCGGCGCGCAGCACGGTGCAGGCTGCCTCGCGCCGCGCCGGGTCGAGCTTCTTGCTGTCGTCCAGCAGCATGGCCAGCGTTTCGGGCGGCTCGCCGTGGAACAGCACGGCGGCGGCCACGACGGGCCCCGCCAGCGGGCCGCGCCCGGCCTCGTCCACCCCTGCCACGCGGCCGCCCGCCGCCCGCTCCAGCGCGTAGTCCGGCATTCAGCCGAGGCTCCCATTCCATGCCCGCCGCCCGGCATAGGGCGCGCGGGCACGCGCCCGCAAGGCTCAGAGCTTGATGTCGTAGGTCTTCCACGGGGTGAGCTGCGCCACCCGGTCATAGACGGCGCGGCCACGGTAGTTGTCCTCGGCCGTGATCCAGCGGATCACGCTCCAGCCCCGGGCGCGGCCGACATCGGCCACTGCGCCGATCAGCGCATCGGCCACGCGCTGGCCGCGCGCCGAGGGATCGACGAACAAATCGTCCAGGAAGCCGCCCGTGCTGGCCGAAAGCGGGCGGGCGAAGGGGCGGTAATGCGTCAGGCCCACCGCCTTCCCGTCGGCGTCCAGGGCCAGGAAGCCCTTCACCTCATGCGCCGGGTCCTGCAGCCAGGACCAGACGCGGTCGCGCATCTCCGGCGTCTGCGCCACGCGGTAGAAGGCGGCGTAGCCCTGGTAGAGACGGTCCCAGTCGGCGCGGCGGTCGGTCCCGGGCGGCAGGATGCGCAAGGCGGTCTCGGTCATGGCGGCAAGCTCCTGGCGGAACCGGAGGCCGGTGCCGCGCGTTGTTCTGGCTCCGCCCGTGCAGAAGGCGAAGCTTAACCATGCTGACGCAGACCCAGGCCGAGGTCGAGACACCCCGCTCCGGCGGCCCCCGCCCGAAGGTCCCTTCCCCCTCGCCCGACATGCCGCGCATCGCCGGCCTGCGCTACGTCTCGGACGAGACGCCGGGCCTGACGCGCCGCCGCAGCGGCAAGGGCTGGAGCTTCCGCGACGCCCGGGGCGCCCCGGTGAAGGACAAGGCGGTGATCGCCCGGCTGCGCGCCCTGGCCGTGCCGCCGGCCTGGACGGAGGTGTGGCTCTGCCCGCATGCCAATGGCCACATCCAGGCCACAGGGCGGGACGCCAAGGGCCGCAAGCAGTACCGCTACCACCCCGAGTGGCGCGCCGCGCGGGACGCGACAAAGTACCGCCACATCCTGCATTTCGCCCGCATCCTGCCGGCCCTGCGGGCGCGGGTGGAGCAGGACATGGCGGCACGCGGCCTGGGGCGGGAGAAGGTGCTGGCCACCGTGGTCCACCTGCTGGACACCACCCTCATCCGCGTCGGCAACGAGGATTACGCGCAGGCCAATGGCAGCTACGGCCTGACCACCCTGCGCGACCAGCATGTGGATGTGCGCGGGGATGCGATGCGCTTCGCCTTCCGCGGCAAGAGCGGCAAGGAATGGAAGCTCTCGCTGCGCGACCGGCGCGTGGCGCGCGTGGTGCGCGCCTGCCAGGACCTGCCCGGCCAGGACCTCTTCCAGTACCGCGACGAAGCGGGCGAGCTGCAGGGCATCGATTCGGCCGACGTGAACGAATATCTCCGCGAGGCCACGGGCGAGGACATCACCGCCAAGGATTTCCGCACCTGGGCCGGCACGGTCCTGGCCGCCATGGCGCTCTCCGAGTTCGCGGCCTTCGACAGCCAGGCGGCCGCCAAGCGCAACATCCGCGCGGCGGTGGAGCGTGCCGCCGCGCGGCTCGGCAACACCCCCACCATCTGCCGCCAGTGCTACATCCACCCCGAGGTGCTGGACGGATACCTCCAGGGCGGCCTGCTGGTGCAGGTGAAGCGCGAGGTGGATGCCGAACTGCGCGAGGACATCTCCGCCCTCAAGCCGGAGGAGGCGGCGGTGCTGGTCTTCCTGCGCCAGCGCCTGGGCGAGGCGGCGAAGCAGGCGGCGTGACAACGGGCCGGCGGGGCGGCACTCTCCGGCCATGCAGCTCACCGAAGACCTCGCCAGCCGCTTCGCGCGCATCGCGCTCGGCCATGTGGAACGGGAATACCCGAACAAGATCGCCCACGCCCTGGCGGGGCCGGAGGATGCCGGCACGCCGCGCCAGCTCTACCCGGTGTTCTTTGGCAGCTTCGACTGGCATTCCTGCGTGCATGGCTACTGGATGCTGGCGCATCTGCTGGCACGCTTCCCCTCGATGGAACCGGCGGAGGACATCCGCGCCCTCTTCGCCCGCAATCTCACCCCGGAGAAGATCGGCGGCGAATGCGCCTACCTCGCCCGGCCGCTCTCGCGCGGCTTCGAGCGGCCCTATGGCTGGGCCTGGGCGCTGAAGCTCTGCGCCACCCTGCGCGGCACGCCCTGGGAGGCCGCCGTGGCGCCGCTGGGCGCTGTCATCGAGCAGCGCTTCCGCGACTTCCTGCCCAAGGCCACCTATCCGGTGCGGGTGGGGACGCATTTCAACACCGCCTTCGCCCTGCGCCTCGCCGCCGATTACGCGGATGCCGGCTTCCTGGCCCTGCTGCGCGACACCGCCCGCCGCTGGTACGGCGCCGACCGCGACGCCCCCGCCTGGGGCGAGCCTTCGGGGGACGATTTCCTCTCCGGCACGCTGATCGAGGCGGAGGCGATGCGCCGCCTGCTGCCGCCGGAGGAGTTCGCCCCCTGGTGCCGCGCCTTCCTGCCGCGCCTGGCGCAGCGCGAGCCGGCGGCGCTCTTCACCCCCGCCACTGTCAGCGACCGCAGCGACGGCAAGATCGCGCATCTGGACGGTCTGAATCTCAGCCGCGCCTGGTGCTGGCGCGGCCTGGGGCAGAAGCGGGCCGCGGAAGCCCATCTGGCGGCCGGCCTGCCGCATGTGGCGGGCGACTACATGGGCGAGCACTGGCTGGCCAGCTTCGCCGTCCTGGCCCTGGAGGAGGGCGGCGGGTGATGCCCGCCCGCCGGCCCTTCCGCCTCCCCTCCACGCCCCGGGGAACAGGCGGGAGCAGGGCCGGACGGCCGCGGCGTGCCGTCAGGCGAAGCCGGGCTTCGAGGGCAGGCCGCTCCGCTTAAGCAGGGCGACGACCGGGCAGAGGCCGGTGAAGGAGGCCTGCACCAGATGGGCGCCCATCAAGCCGGTCAGCCAGAGCCACCGGATGTCGTGATAGACTGCTAGGAGCACGCTCCCCAGCACCACGACACCGACGACCAGCAGGATCATCCGTTCGAGGGTCATGTCCGCCTCCTTCATGCCCAGAGGGGCCAAATGAAGGCACAGCGACCGTTCCGGATCAACAAAGATTTCCGGCCGGGAGGGCGCCAGGGGCGGCCCGGCCCCCGGCAGCGACCGAAGGAGGGCCGGGGGAAGCCGCGCTTCCCCCGGACGCGTCACTCCGCCGCCTGGGCGTAGTCCTCCAGCGGCGCGCAGGTGCAGACCAGGTTGCGGTCGCCATAGACGTTGTCCACCCGCTTCACGGGGGGCCAATACTTGTGGGCGGCCACGTAGGGCAGCGGGAAGGCCGCCTCCTGCCGGCTGTAGGGGTGCGTCCACTCCGTGGCGGCGATCTCGCCGGCGGTGTGGGGCGCGTTCTTCAGCGGGTTGTCGGCGCGGTCCATGCGGCCCTGCTCCACCGCGCGGATCTCGCCACGGATGGCGATCATCGCGTCGCAGAACCGGTCCAGCTCCGCCTTGGTCTCGCTCTCGGTGGGCTCCACCATCAGCGTGCCGGCCACCGGCCAGGACATGGTCGGCGCGTGGAAGCCATAGTCCTGCAGGCGCTTGGCGATGTCCTCGACCAGCACGCCGCCGCCCTGCTGGAAGCCGCGGCAGTCCAGGATGCACTCATGCGCCACCATGCCGCGCGCGCCCTTGTAGAGCACCGGGAAGTGCCCCTCCAGCCGCCGCGCGATGTAGTTGGCGTTGAGGATGGCGACCTGCGTGGCGCGCGTCAGCGCCTCCGGCCCCATCATGCGGATATAGGCGTAGCTGATGGGCAGGATGGAGGCGCTGCCGAAGGGCGCGGCCGAGACGGGGCCATAGCCCGTGGCGGGGCCGGCCTCGGCCAGCAGCGGGTGGTTCGGCAAATGCGGCGCCAGATGCGCCGCCACGCCGATCGGGCCGACGCCCGGGCCGCCGCCGCCATGCGGGATGCAGAAGGTCTTGTGCAGGTTCAGGTGGCAGACATCGGCGCCGATCCGGCCGGGGGCGGTCAGGCCCACCTGCGCGTTCATGTTGGCGCCGTCCATGTAGACCTGCCCGCCGGCCGCGTGCACCGCCTCGCAGATGCGGATGATCTCCTCCTCGAACACGCCATGCGTCGAGGGATAGGTGACCATCAGCGCGGACAGCTTCTCCGCGTGCTGCGCGATCTTGGCTTCGAGGTCCGCGAGATCGACGTTGCCGTCGCGGTCGCAGCCGACCACCACCACGCGCATCCCCGCCATCACCGCCGAGGCCGGGTTGGTGCCATGCGCCGAGGAGGGGATGAGGCAGATGTCCCGCTGCCCCTCGCCGCGCGCCTTGTGGAAGGCGCGGATGGCGAGCAGCCCGGCATACTCGCCCTGGCTGCCGGCATTCGGCTGCAACGACACCGCCGCGAAGCCGGTGATGGTGGCGAGCCACCCCTCCAGCCGCCGGATCAGCGCGATGTAGCCCGCCGCCTGATCGACCGGCGCGAAGGGGTGCAAATTGCCGAAGCCGGGGAAGGTGACCGGGATCATCTCCGCCGTGGCGTTCAGCTTCATCGTGCAGGAACCGAGCGGGATCATGCTGCGGTTCAGCGCGACGTCCTTGTCCTCCAGCGCCTTCAGGTAGCGGAGCATGGCGTGCTCCGCGTGGTGGCTGTTGAACACGTTCGCGGTCAGGAAGTCCGAGCCGCGCGCCAGCGCGGCGGGAATGCCGCCCTGTGGCGAAAGCCCGGCCAGCGCCACCGCCTTGCCGCCCGCCTGCGCCAGGATGGCGACCAGCGTCTCCAGCTCGGCGCGGCTCACCGTCTCGTCCAGCGCGATGCCGACGCCGGTGGCGTCGATGCGGCGCAGGTTGAAGCCGCTGGAGAGGGCCTCGGCCATCAGCGCGTCGGCCTTGGCGCCGGCCTCGATGGCGATGGTGTCGAAGAAGGCGTCGTGCCGCAGCGTGAAGCCGGCGCGCGTCGCGGCATCGGCCAGCAGCCGCGCCTGGAGCGAGACGCGGCGGGCGATGCGGCGCAGCCCCTCCGGCCCGTGCCACACCGCATACATGCCGGCCATCACCGCCAGCAGCACCTGCGCGGTGCAGATGTTGGAGGTGGCCTTCTCGCGGCGGATATGCTGCTCGCGCGTCTGCAGCGCCAGGCGCATGGCCGGCCGCCCGGCGGCATCGACCGAGACGCCGACGAGGCGGCCCGGCATCAGCCGCTTGTAGGCATCCTTCACCGCCATGAAGGCAGCGTGCGGGCCGCCATAGCCCATCGGCACGCCGAAGCGCTGGGAGGAGCCGATGACCACATCGGCGCCCATCTCGCCCGGCGGCGTCAGCAGCACCAGCGAGAGCGGGTCGGCGCTCACGATGGCCAGCCCGCCCGCCTTCTGCACGGCGGCGATCTCGGGGGCGATGTCGCGCACCGCGCCGGTGCTGCCCGGATATTGCAGCACCAGGGCGAACGGCTTCTGCGCCTCACAGGCCGCCGCGATCTCCGCCACCGGCACCACGGCCACCGTCAGCCCCAGCGGCTCGGCGCGGGTCTGGATGACAGCGAGCGTCTGCGGGTGGACATCGGCCGCCACCAGCAGGGTCTGAGACTTGCCCTTGGTGGCGGCGAGGGCAATCGCCATCGCCTCGGCGGCGGCGGTGGCCTCGTCCAGCAGGCTGGCATTCGCCACCGGCAGGCCAGTCAGGTCGCAGACCATGGTCTGGAAGTTGACCAGCGCCTCCAGCCGCCCTTGGGCGATCTCGGCCTGGTAGGGCGTGTAGGCCGTGTACCAGCCCGGATTCTCCAGCACGTTGCGCAGGATGACCGGCGGCACATGGGTGCCGTGGTAGCCCAGGCCGATCAGCGAGCGGCGCGGCTGGTTCAGCTCCGAGAGGCCGCGCAGCTCGGCGATGGCCTCCGCCTCCGACACCGGAGGAGGCAGCTGGGAAAAATCCTGGCCGCGGATGGCGGCGGGGACGGTGCGCTCGGCCAGCGCCTCCAGGCTCTCCACCCCCACCGCCTCCAGCATGGCGGCGATCTCCGCCTCGCCGGGGCCGATATGGCGGGCGGCGAAGGCGCCGTGGTCCTCCAGCGCCGCCAGTTCGTCCAGAACCGTGGTCACGCCTGCCCCGGTCATGCCTGGCTGTCCACGAAGGACTGGTAGGCCCCGGCATCCATCAGCGCGTCGATCTCCGCCGTATCGGCGGGCTCGATCTTGAAGAACCAGCCGCCCCCGGTGGGGGCGGAGTTCACCAGGGAGGGATCGTCCGGCAGGGCGGCGTTGACCTCGACGATCTTGCCCGCGATCGGGGCATAGACGTCGGAGGCCGCCTTCACGCTCTCCACCACGGCGATGGCATCGCCCGCCGCCACCTCGCGCCCCACCTCGGGCAGGTCGACGAACACCACGTCGCCCAGCGCCGTCTGCGCGTGGTCGGTGATGCCGATGGTGGCCACGCCACCCTCCAGCCGCACCCACTCGTGATCCTTGGAGAATTTCAGCTCGGCCATCGGGGCAGGTCCTTATCGGGCGTAACGGTGGGGGACGAAGGGGGTGGCGGCGACGCGGGCGGGCAGCGCCTTGCCGCGCACCATCAGCTCGAGCGCCGTGCCATCGGCGGCGTGCGGGCGGGCGACGTAGCCCATGGCGCAGGGGCCGTTCAGCGAGGGGCCGAAGGTGCCGCTGGTCACCTCGCCCACCGTCTCACCGGCAAGGGCGATGGCGGTGTGTGCGCGGGCCGGCTGGCGGCCCTCCGGCAGCAGGCCGACACGCAGCCGGCGGGGGCCGTTGTCCAGCTCCTCCCGCACCCGCCCGGCGCCGGGGAAGTCCCATGCCATGCGGCGGCGCTTGCCGATGGTCCAGACCAGCGCGGCCTCGACCGGGCTGGTCGTCTCGTCGATGTCGTTGCCGTAGAGGCAGAGGCCGGCTTCCAGGCGCAGCGAATCCCGTGCCCCCAGCCCGGCCGGCACGGCGCCGGGCAGCGCCAGCAGGGCCTTCGCCAGCGCCTCGGCCTTGCCCGCCGGCACGCTGATCTCGACGCCGTCCTCGCCCGTGTAGCCGCTGCGGCTGACCAGCACGGGGATGCCGGCGATCTCCAGCCGCGCCACGCCCATGAAGGGCAGCGCCGCCACGCCGGGCGCCAGCGTCGCCAGCAGCGGCACCGCCTGCGGGCCCTGGAAGGCCAGCAGCGCGCGGTCCTCCAGCCGGTTGAGGCGCACGCCCGCGGGCAGCACCGCCTCGATGGCGGGCAGGTCCACCTGCTTGCGGCTGGCGTTCACCACCAGGAAGAGGCCGCCCTCGCCCAGGTTGGCCACCATGAAATCGTCCAGGATGCCGCCCGATTCGGTGGTCAGCAGCCCGTATTTCTGCCGGCCGGGCTTCAGGATCTGGATGTCGGCCGGCGTCAGGCGCTCCAGCGCGGCGGCCGCGCCCTCGCCCACCAGCTCGGCCTGGCCCATGTGGGAGACGTCGAACAGCGCGGCGCCGGCGCGCGTCGCCAGATGCTCGGCCAGGATGCCGGCCGGGTACTGCACCGGCATGAGGTAGCCGGCGAAGGGCACCATCTTGCCGCCCAGTTCGCGGTGCAGCGACGCCAGGGGCGTCTCCAGCAGGGGGGTCTCAACCAGGGACTCGGCCACGCAGCCTCCAGCGCCGCGCGAAGGCGGCGGGTCAGGGTTCGTGGCCCCCCTCTGTCCGATGACCTGAGAGATTCAGCGCGGGCGTTGGCGCGCCTTACTCCGTCGGTGCCGAAGCCTGTCTCCAGGCGGCGGGCTTTCCAGAGGTCCCTTCCCCACGCGGCCCTTCTGCCTGAGCGTTTCCGGGGGCCGGTTGCGCCTTCGGCGATGGCAAGCTGCCATTCTCTCCCGCGTGGGATCTGCGGGTGCCGATCCATCTGCCCGAGCGCCCGCCCCGGCGCAAGGGGCGAGAGCGCCGGGCGCGGCGAAATCCTCCCCCCGGCCTCAGCGCGGGCCGCGCGCCCGGTTCAGCGCCAGCTCCTCGGGGCTGAGCACGAAGCCGAGCCAGACCTGCTTGCGCGCCGCCGCCTGCGGGCTGCCGGGGATGCGGACGGTCACCTCCTCCCCCCGGCTCTGGATGCGCGAGACATTGGCCGGGAACTCCACCCGCATGGCATAGGCCTGCCGCGCGAGGATGCGGTTCTCTCCCTCCGCCACCGCCACCATATAGGGGATCTCGGCGGCGCGGCCCGTGGCCGCCGGGCCGCGCTCGGCCGTGAAGGCCGGCGTCAGCGTCACATCCAGCCCAGCCCCTCCGGGCGCGTAGTCGCAGCGCGCCTGGAAGCCGGCGACGGAGGCATTCAGCTCCATGGCCGTCAGGTCCCGCCCGCCCCCGGCGCGGAAGCGCGTCAGGTCCGCGGCATCGGCCAGGATGGCCACGCGCGGGCAGGGCGCCGTCATCTGCGGCAGGGCGCCGCCGCCGCCGCACCCGGCCAGCAGCAGGAGCACGCCGCCCATCGCCGCCATCTTGCCGCTTCGGAGGTTCCGCGCCTTGACCATGCTGCCACTCTTCCTCTTAGTGCCGCGTCCGGATGCCACGGCCCCCTGGCCCGGCACCACCCTGTGAAGCGACCGCCCGTGAACGCCAACGCCCCCATCGGACAGGCCAGCATGACCGTCAAGCCCGCCCTGCATGTCCTGCTCGCCGGCCCGCGCGGCTTCTGCGCCGGTGTGGACCGCGCGATCAAGATCGTCGAGGAATCCCTGCGCCGCTTCGGCGCGCCGGTCTATGTCCGGCACGAGATCGTGCACAACAAGTTCGTCGTGCAGAGCCTGGAGGCGCAGGGCGCCATCTTCGTCGAGGAGCTGGACGAGGTGCCGGCCGACGCGCCGGTGGTGTTCAGCGCCCATGGCGTGCCGAAATCCGTGCCCGCCGAGGCGCGGCGGCGCAACATGGTCTATCTCGACGCCACCTGCCCGCTCGTCTCCAAGGTGCACCGCGAGGCGGAGCGCCACGCCGCCGCCGGCCGGCACATCCTGCTGATCGGGCATGCGGGCCACCCGGAGGTGATCGGCACCATGGGCCAGCTGGAGCCCGGCACCGTCACGCTGGTGGAGACGGTGGCCGAGGCCGAGACGGTGCGGCCGCCCGAGGGGCCGCTCGCCTTCACCACCCAGACCACCCTCTCGGTGGACGACACGGCGGAGATCGTGGCCACGCTGGCGGGGCGCTTCCCGCACCTCGTGGGGCCGGCCAAGGAGGATATCTGCTACGCCACCACCAACCGCCAGGCGGCGGTCAAGGCGATCGCGGCGCGGTCCGGAATGGTGGTGGTGGTGGGCGCGCCCAACTCCTCCAACAGCGTGCGGCTGCGCGAGGTGGCGGAGCGCGCCGGCTGCCCGCGCGCCATCATGGTGCAGCGCGGGCGGGAGCTGGACCCGGCCCTGGCCGATGGCGTCGGCACCCTCGGCATCACCGCCGGCGCCAGCGCGCCGGACGTGCTGGTGCAGGAGGTGCTGGAGCGGCTTCGCGAGCGCTTCACCCTCACCGTCGAGGAGGTGGTGGTGGCGGAGGAGAGCGTGGTGTTCAAGCTGCCGGCGGCGCTGGCGAAGTAGCGCGCCGCCCGATCGCGGCCCCCGGCAGCAGAACACGCGCCAGAACACACGGCGGAACACGCGGCGGGGGATTGCCGCGGAGGCCGGGGCGCGGCATTGCGCCCTGTGCGGGCCGTGCCCGTGGCGCGCGGCGGGGGTGCCGGCGGGGGTTTCATCAGAGCGGGGCGCCGATGGCGGTCTATACCGAGGTCTCGGACGAGGCGCTGCGCGCGTTCCTCGCCGATTACGATTTGGGCGAGCTGCTCGCCTTCCGCGGCATCGCAGAGGGGGTGGAGAACAGCAACTTCGCGCTGAAGACCAGCGAGGGCGGTGACTTCGTGCTCACCCTCTACGAGAAGCGCGTGGACCCGGCCGAGCTGCCCTGGTTCCTCGGGCTGATGCGCCACGTGGCGGCGCAGGGCGTCTCCTGCCCGCTGCCCGTGGCGGGGCGGGACGGTATCGCGCTGCGCGAGCTGGCCGGGCGGCCGGCGGCCATCTGCACCTTCCTGCCCGGCGTCTGGCCGCGCCGGGTGCGGCAGGAGCATTGCGCGCCGCTCGGCGCCGCGCTGGCCGCGCTGCACGGCGCCGGCGAGGGCTTCCGCGCCGAGCGGCCGAACGGCCTCGGCCCGCGCGCCTGGGCGCCGCTGCTGGAGCGCTGCCGTGCCGGCGGCGACGCGGTGCAGCCCGGCCTCGTGGCCGAGCTGGAGGGGCATCTGGAGGGCATCCTGCGCGACTGGCCGCGCGGCCTGCCGCGCGGGCACATCCATGCCGACCTGTTCCCCGACAACGTGTTCTTCCTGGAGGAGGAGCGCGGCACCCCCCGCGTCTCCGGCCTCATCGACTTCTACTTCGCCTGCACCGACTTCCTGGCCTACGACCTGGCGGTGTGCCTGAACGCCTGGTGCTTCGAGCCGGACCTCGCCTTCAACGTCACCAAGGCCCGCGCCCTGCTCGGCGCCTACCAGGCGATGCGGCCACTGAGCGCCGCCGAGCTGGAGGCGCTGCCCGTGCTCTGCCGCGGCGCCGCCATCCGCTTCCTGCTGACGCGCCTGTACGACTGGACGCACACCCCCCCCGGCGCGCTGGTGACGCGCAAGGATCCGCTGGAATATCTCCGCCGCCTGCGCTTCCACGCCGCCGCGCGCGATGTTGGCGCCTATGGCCTCTGACCCCTTCCAGGACGCCCCGGCCGAGGCGGCGGAGCGCGTGGTGGAGATCTGGACCGATGGCGGCTGCAAGCCGAACCCCGGCCCGGGCGGCTGGGCGGCCATCCTGCGCTTCGGGAGCGTGGAGAAGGAGCTTTCCGGCTACGACGCCGCCACCACCAACAACCGCATGGAGCTGACCGCCGCCTGCATGGCGCTGGAGGCGCTGAAGCGCCCCTGCACCGTGAAGCTGCACACCGACAGCGAGTATGTGCGCAACGGCATCAGCCGCTGGATCCATGGCTGGGTGCGCAACAACTGGCGCAACGCGGCGAAGGACCCGGTGGCGAATTACGAGCTGTGGCAGCGCCTGCTGGCCGCCGCGAAGCCGCACAAGGTGGAATGGCTCTGGGTGCGCGGCCATGCCGGCGATCCGATGAACGAGCGGGCCGACCAGCTCGCCACCGCCGCCCGCCAGTCGGGCGGGGGCTGAGGTGTGAGCACCCCCAAAACCCGGCTCCGACACCAGCAAACTCCGTCGCCGCACAAGAACAGCTTAGCCACCATCCAAATATTCGCAGCTTCAACAACAAGACATCGTGGAGCGTTTCCGAATAAATGAAGCCTAGCACCGCTGCTATGGAAGCGCGCGCAAATATAGTATTCTGAGCTACGTCGTGCGCCTGAGAGGCCTCGATCTCAAGGTCAGTTCTCAGGCGCCGCCATCATGCCTGCGCATGCAAGCGCGTGGCTGCGAGCCATACGCGGCCGAGGCCAGCGAAGCCGCCTCGGCGGCCTAGTGCCCTGTAGAGGTAAGTACTGGTCACAGTCATTGGGCCTTAACTCCGGATTGGCCTGCTGGAGCACCAGCAAACAAGCGCACTACGTTCGGTACCGGATTGTGGCGGCCTGCTGCAGGCTCTCCGCTCGCGACCGCCTGTTCCCTGCTTGGTTCGTGTCAGATCACGAAGATGTCGCGTCCCTCAAACTGGCCGTGCTGGACGTAGTGGACCAGCGGGTTCACTTGGGCCTGTGCCACGTCCAAGTGCTTGGCCAGATAAGCATCACCGTCGAAGCTGGCGCTGGGATCGCGTCCCTCGGCTGCGCCGAACTGGAGGTAGTGCTCGAGGGGGTTGATGCCTGCACTGGCTACGTCCTGGTAGGTAGCAAGGTACCAGTCCGTGTCGAAGAAGGCATTGGCGTCGCGCCCTTCCTTCCAACCCGACGCCATGAAATGCTGGGTGGCGTCCACGCCTTCCTTCGCCACGTCCTGATAGGTCGCGTAGTAGAAGGTGGCGTCTACCAGGGGGTTCTGTGGTCCTGTGATATGCGGCGTTGCCTGGAAGGCGTCGCGGCCCTCGGCCTCACCGTGGTGCAGGTAGTGCAGCAGCGGGTTGATCCCTGCCTTGGCCACGTCAGCGTTTGCCACGAGGTAGGCATCGCCATCGAAGACAATGGACGCTTCGCGACCTTCCTTCCAGCCGGACGACATGTAGTGCTCGAGCGCGTTGACGCCCGCCGCCAGAACGTCCGGGTTCTGGTTCAGGTAGAACGAGACATCGAAGTGGCTGTTGGGGTCGCGGCCTTCGGCGGCGCCGAAGCGCAGGAAGTGCTGGAGGGGGTCGCCACCTGCGGTCGCCACGTCGGGATTATGCGCGAGGTAGAAGGTCGTGTCGAACAACGCGTTGACGGGAGACCACTCGTGGTGGGGTTCCGATGGACCGGAAGGCGGCTCCTTATCGTCCGTGGTCGGCGGCTCAATCGGCGGGTCCGGGGGGAGTTGCGGCCCGGGACCCTCCGAGGTGGTGCCGAGTTCGAGGAAGCGTGCACCAAGATTCACGCCCGCCATCTCCGAGACGATGTGCGTCCCGCCTGGCGTCAGGTCCGTGCGCCAGACCTGCGGGGCGTAACTCGGCGCGGCATTGAAGAGAAAGCTACCATCGGAGAGTTGGACGACGCCGGACACGCTCGCGGAGGCGGGCAGGTCGTTCCCGCTAGCGAGTTCGGTCATCCTCTCGCCGTCGAACAGCTTCAGGCTGCGCTCGTTCTGACTGTAGCCCTCGACCAAGAGCGCCCGCCCGTCCCCCAGGGACGCGAAGGACGAGACTTGGTTGGCCTCGCGTCCGGATAGGAGCGTCTTCGTTCCCGCTTCCGTTCCGTCCGTGACGATCAGGCGCTCAACGCCCTCGACGTACACGTTGAGTACGGTCTTCCCGTTCCCGATGTCCCGCGCCCAGTTCCCCTTGCCGTTGTAATCGGCCTTGAGGAGCAGGTGCGTGTCCGTGCCATCCGTTACATAGTAGCTGACGGCGTCCTTGCCGCTGGCGTTCCAATTCTGAGCGCCGTCGGCAACGCTCGAGATTAGAATCTTCCCGTCCCCGATCGGGCCCAGCAAGAGGGCACGTCCCCCCCCTGGAGCCCCCTCGACGAGGTGCGTGCCCTCGGGTGTCCCATCCGTCACTTTGACGAGGTCACCCTCCTCGAAGAACAGGCGGCCATCCGACGCCATCAAGGTCTGGTCATTGCTGAGATGGCTCGAGAGGCTCGAGAGCGCGACTGTTCCCGCGGCGGTCCCGTCGCTCACCCAGAGCTTCGACGAGCGCGGGCTTGAAGCGTCGTCGGCCGTGAGGGCGCCGAACATGAACCTGCCATCGGCCAAGGGATGGATCGCGCTGATGAAGATTGTGCCCTCGGCGCCGGGCGTCATATCAAGCATCAGGTGCGTGCCGTCGCGGGTACCATCCGTCACCCACAGTTCGCTGCCCGTTGCGATGCTGCTCGCCACGAAGACGACACGGCCGTCGGCAAGCGCGGCGAAGTTGCCCGGCCGAAGGGAGCCATCCCCGTCATTGATGTCGTAGAGCAACGCCGTTCCGTCGGCGGTGCCGTCGGTCACCCAAAGTTCATAGCCGTGCTCGGGGTCCTGGGCGGTGAACAGGACGCGCCCATCAGGCAGGCGGGTCAGGTCGGCAATATCTGATCCGTGCGATCCCGGCCAGATGTCCTTGAGCAGGTGGGCGCCCCCTGCAGTACCGTCGGTCCCCCAGAGTTCCGGACCATGGTCGGTGTCGATCGAGACGTAGATAAAACGCGCTGGTCCAGGTGTATCGCCGGGGGCGGGATCAGGTGCGGTCGGATCACTGGGCCGCCCAGGCACCTTGATAAGGCTGCTCCCGCCGGTGGTGGCGTCCAGCAGCGACAGGCCGCCGTTCGCCGTGCCACCTCCGGCGCCGCCGTCAGGATAAGTGTTCGAATCGGTCATGCGGGGGCAATCCGAGGCTGGAGTGGGGAGGGTCAGGCCCGGCGCGGCGACACCGCCGCGCCGGGGTGTCGGTCAGGCAGCGAAGATGTCGCGACCCTCGGCCCGGCCGTACTGGAGGTAATGCTCGAGCGGGTTCAGCCCGGCCTCGGCCACGTCCGCGTTGGCGGCGAGGTAGGCGTCGCCGTCGAAGGCCGTGCTCGGAGCGCGGTGCTCGGCGGCGCCGTGCGCGAGGTAGTGCTCGAGCGGATTCATCCCAGCCTCAGCCACGTCCTGGTAGGTGGCGAGGTACCAATCCGTGTCGAAGAATGCGCTGGCGTCGCGGCCTTCCGTCCAGCCCGCCGACATGAAGTGCTGGGTGGCATCCAGACCCTCCTTCGCCACGTCGCCGTAGGTGGCGTAGTAGGTCGCCGTAGGTGGCGTAGTAGAAGGAGGCATCCACCAGGGCGTTCTGCGGGCCGGTGGTCTTCGGTGCCGCCTGGAACGCGGCGCGGCCTTCGGCCTCCCCGTGACGGAGGAAATGCTCCAAAGGATTCATGCCTGAGGACGCCACATCGGCATTGGCTTCGAGATAAGCCGCCCCATCGAAGGAGAAGGAGGCGTCACGCCCCTCTTTCCAGCCTGCCGACATGTAGTGCTCGAGGGCGTTCGCCCCGGCTGCCAACACGTCGGGGTTCTGGTTCAGGTAGAACGACACGTCGAAATGACTGTTGGGGTCGCGCCCCTCGTCCGCGCCAAACTGCATGAAGTGCGCAAGCGGGTCCGTACCCGCCGCTGCGACGTCCGCATACTTCGAGAGGTAGAACGCCTTGTCGAACAGAGCCATCTCCACCGAGAGATCACGCGTTTCCCCGGTTGGCGTTTCGGCAATGGGTGGCTCTACCACAGACGGCTCGCCGGGCTGCGGGGGTTCCAGCACCACGGGGGGCGTCACCGGCTCCGAGATGCCGACCCTATGGAACGTGCCATCTCCCTCCCTGGAGTGAAAATTAGCGTCCGCTGCGAGGCGCTTGGTTCCGGCTGCTGTTCCGTCCGTGATCCACATCTCATCGCTGTCGGAGGGGCCTTCGACATTGATCGCGAGGATGGTCCGCCCGTCGCCCAACTCCCGCCAGTCGATGTCGCTGCCGAGCAATCCGTCATCACCCTGCTCGCGCAGCAAGATTTTGTTGTCCTCGCGCACGAGCCACAGGGAGCGCAGGCCGGTGGCTAAGTCTTCCTCGATGCGGACAGCCGCGCCATCGCCGACCGGTGCGAAGTTGCCGCCTGTGGAGTGGCCATCGCCCCCGCTGAGTTGCCTCGTCCCACCATATGTACCGTCGGACACGAAGACCAAGCCTTCCGGACCAGAGCCAAGTCGTATCAGCGTGCTGCCATTACCCAGCGAGGTGGCCTCCGCAGTAGCGTAGAACACATCGTCCAGAATCTTCACCAGCTGCTGGGTACCTCCGACTGTGCCATCTGTGGACCAAATGGCACTCGTCGGCCGTACGGCAGTGCCGTCCGCAGGCGCAAAGACAAAAGCCACCCCGCCGCCGTCAGACACGATGTCACCGGAACCGCGTCCATCAGCCTCATACGGAGGCTCGAAGAGGCGGGTGCCCTCAGGTGTCCCGTCGGTCACCCAGGTCTCGCCGGACTTGCTCCGATACAGTGCCGTACCGTTGCCAAGCGGCGTGAAGTCACGCTGGTTGAAGGCGTCGAAGGGGGACTCACTGCCTCGGAGCGGCGATTCGGCGATCCGCCGTGTCCCGGACTCGGTGCCATCCGTTGCCCAAAGCCAGGAGGCACCCGTGCCATCCCCGGCGATGAAAGTCGCGAGGCCGTTGCCAAGCGGAACGGGAGTCGGCACCAGCGTTCCCTTCGCGCCGGGAGTGATGTCGAGGAGCATCTTGGTACCGTCCGGCGTGCCGTCGGTGACCCAGAGTTCTCCGCCGTGCACACCGTCACTGGCGGTAAAGACCGCCTTGCCGTCACCCAGGGCGCGAATGGACGCGATTCCAGAGAGTAGGCCCCTGTCCGCCTGGTTGATGTCACGGATCATGGCGGTCCCTTCCGCCGTGCCGTCGCTGGACCAGAGTTCCCAGCCATGCTCGCTGTCCATGCCGACGAAAACGACGCGGCCGCCGCCGATGGCCTCCATCTCGGCAACCCGCATATTCCGAATAAGGGATGCCTCTCCGCTGTCGGCATCCAATAGCCACAGGCCGGGCTGCTGATCAGCGTCGCGACCTCTGTAAATGTATGTGTTCGCAGCGGTCATTGTGACCTTGGCTCCGCAGCAAGAGGCTTGCCCGCCCACGGAAGGGCGCGCGAGGGTTTCGTCCGGGCCTCCGTCGCCCGCCGCAGGCTGTTCGGTGCCGCCCAGCCCTGCCTTCCGGGATGCACGGTGCCAAGCATTGCGGCTGTCCTACCTGCTAGAGGACAGCCGCACCTTGATGCCTGCGCCTGTGCGGACCACCGAAATGGCGATCCGCGCAGGCGCAGGCCAGTCACACTCAGGCAGCGAAGATGTCGCGCCCCTCGGCCCGGCCGTACTGGAGGTAATGCTCGAGCGGGTTCAGCCCGGCCTCGGCCACGTCCGCGTTGGCGGCGAGGTAGGCGTCGCCGTCGAAGGCCGTGCTGGGAGCGCGGTGCTCGGCGGCGCCGTGCGCGAGGTAGTGCTCGAGCGGATTCATCCCGGCCTCGGCCACGTTTTGGTAGGTGGCGAGGTACCAATCCGTGTCAAAGAATGCGTTGGCGTCGCGGCCCTCCTTCCAGCCGGAGGTCATGAAGTGCTGGGTGGCATCCACGCCCTCCTTCGCCACGTCGCCGTAGGTCGCGTAGTAGAAGGAGGCGTCCACCAGGGCGTTCTGTGGCCCGGTGGTCTTCGGTGCCGCCTGGAACGCGTCCCGGCCCTCGGCTTCGCCGTGCAGGAGGAAGTGTTCCAGCGGGTTCATCCCGGCGGCCGCCACGTCAGCGTTGGCCTCGAGGTATGCATCGCTGTCGAAGGCGAAGGAGGCGTCGCGTCCCTCCTTCCAGCCCGTCGCCATGTAGTGCTCGAGAGCGTTCACCCCGGCCGCCAGCACGTCGGGGTTCTGGTTCAGGTAGAACGAAACGTCGAAGTGGCTGTTCGGGTCGCGCCCCTCGGCCGCGCCGAATTGCATGAAATGCGCAAGCGGGTCCGTTCCCGCCGCCGCGACGTCGGCATACTTCGACAGGTAAAACGCCTTGTCGAAGATCGGCATCTCCGCCGCCCAGTCATGCACGGGAAGCGTCGGCGTCTCCGGGTCCGTCGGCGTCTCCGGCGTTACGGGGCTATCCGTAGCCGATCCGACGGGAACGAAATTGCCTTTCCAGAGATCGAGGCCCGCCAAGTCGGGGGCAAGATGCGTGCCCTCGGCGGTCAGGTCCGTACGCCAAGTCACCGTCTCGCTGGTAGCTGAGGACCGGGTCTCCAGCAGGTAGGTTCCGTCAGCCAGCTTGGCGACGGCCGTCGGATACATGCCCTGCGCATCGTCCGGTCCGATCAGGGTGTCGAGGCCATCGTGACCAAGAAGCATGATCGCGCCGTTCATGCTGGAGACGGCCTGACCGTCCCCCGCAGGCACCCACCGGCCGCCGCTCGGGATCGCTGCCGTGCCATCCTCCGTCCCGTCCGTGACGAAAACCTGCGGCACGCCATCAACCGTCACCGACAGCACCGACCTTCCGTCCCCAAGGTCCTGGATATATCCGCCCCGCACCATGTCGGCCTGCATCAGCAGGCGGGTGGTCGTCCCATCGGTGGTGTAGAGCTGAAGGCCGCCTGGAATGCTGGGTCCGGCCTCGCTCCAGCCGCGCGGGGTGACCTTGATCAGCACGCTGCCTTCACCGACCGGGTGTAGGAAGTCGATGGAGACCGCACTGGGATCGGGCAGACCATCGATGGCCCGCGTACCCTCAGGCGTGCCGTCCGTCACTGTGATCTGGCCGCCTCCGCTGTTGAGGAACATCCGCCCGTCCTCGAGCAGCACGTTGTCGCCGAAGTACCGGGTCACCGCCTTGGTGCCCTCGGACGTTCCGTCGCTCACCCAGAGCGTGGCGCCGATGTCCTCACCCGGCGCGGGGAGGTTGGTCGCGAAGTAGAAACGGCCGTCCGCAAGCGGGTGGATTGCGCCGGTGAACGCGGTGCTGTCTGCGCCCGGGGCCATGTCGAGCATCAGGCGGGTGCCCTCGCGGGTACCATCGGTCACCCACAGCTCGCTGCCGCTGCTGGAGTTGCTGGCGGTGAACACCACACGGCCGTCGGACAGCGTGGTGAGCCCAGCCGGGCGCTGCGAGCCGTCCGTGTCGTTGATGTCGTACAGGAGGAAGGTGCCCTCGGACGTGCCATCGGTCACCCAAAGCTCGTAGCCGTGCTGCGGATCCTGCGCCGTGAAAACCGCCTTGCCACCGATCACCGCAGTCAGGCTCTGGATGTCCGATCCGTGAGAGCCGGGCCAGATGTCCTTCAGCACCATGACAGATGCGCCGGAATCGTTCCCCAACCAGAGTTCAGAGCCGTTTTGGATATCGTTGCGGACAAACACGAAAGGGTGCATCGGTGAGGGTCTCACGGGCTTCTGAGACCCCTCCGGAGCGGAAGTCTCTTTGAGGCAGGCCTACCGGGGCCCCTGGACGCTCCGCGCACAGGCTGTGGTAAATTTAGTAAATATTTAGATTAATCCGTCAATTCGGGACCGTTTCACGTTTTCAACAGCGTAAGCTCTACTGTCCCTGATACGTGTTCTGAGACCTTTTTGCCGCCTTGCCTGGATCGCTGAATGTCCAGGTTGCTCTGCCGAAGCGACCTCGTGGAGTTAACTGCCCCCAACGGGAGGCTTCCCAAAACTTTTTTGTTCGCTTTATGTTCTATTTGGTTGATAGAGGGAGCCATGGCGATTCCAGGCAAGGCGGCATTGCTGAATGAACTGCGTGAGCAGGTGGCCCGTATCGAGGGCCATGGCGATGCATCTGCCCACCCGACACTGGCTTTCAGCATTCCGGCGCCGGACTGGCGGGATGCCGCATGGTGGCTTGGCTCGCGGCGCCCTGCATGAGGTCGCGGGGGTCAGTGTCAACGTGGAGCATGCCTCGGCCGATGCCCTGCTGGTGGCGGGCATCCTGGCGTGTGCCGGTGAGTCCGTGCTGTGGGCGTCCGAGCGCTTCGACCTCCTCGCCCCAGGCTTGGCTGCCGTAGACCAGCCCCCATTAACTGGTCCGCGCGAGATTTTAGTGGAGCATGGCTGAAGGCGGGGACGATGAGCCGTTGGAACCGGAGTGGGCACCGTCTTGATCGCAGTGACAATCCCGGATGGACCTGCGCTCCCTCCGGGACTTAAGCCCTTACCCCGCTTGCTTATATCTGCGCGCCAGCTGGCACCTGGGCTTGGCCCAGCATGCGATCGCTAGTGCCCCGTGTCAGGCAAGCGCAGGCGTTGAAGGCGCGGGCGGCACGTTGAAGCGTTGGCTGGCAGATAGCCTTTCTAGGACCGGAGCAACTGCGTGAGCACCGGACCAGCCGCGGAAGCAAATATCCGCATCCATCGAGCATACAGCTGGCTACGGTTGCGATCAGGAGGCGCGTGCAAGTACAGTTCGGCCAGCGTTGGAGAAGTACGAGCCGCTCGGCAGGTGGGAGTGGCCGCAGAGCAACCTTGTGGGCGGGCGAATAGGTCGAGAACCGCGGCTTGGCCGGTCAACGGATTGCTAGCTTTCGAAGTAGAATTGTTTTATGTCAACAAGTTAGCCTGGGGTGGGAATGCGGTTATGCCTGGGCGAACATGAGGCCCGGCTTCCCGGCGGGCAGCCTGCTCGCCGCCCTGCTCGGCGGGGAGGCGCCGGTGGAGGCGCGCCGCGCCGCGCGGCGCCTGCGCGCCGAGGGCG